>JANMKH010000173.1:0-3901 GCA_031371965.1 Sulfuriferula sp. | reverse complement strand
AGCGACGGCCTGCGCGGGTGGCACGGGTGACGTCGCAGCCACTGCGGCCATGGACTGCGTTGGAAAAATCAGTACACCACCCAGCACACACACCATCAATATGGACATGAGCACCCCGGCAGATGGTGCAGACTGGTCGGCTGGCTGGTGGCGCTGCGCCATCTTCCGGAAAGCAATCTCGATGTCCCAAGCTTCAAGCCGGGTGCGGCGATTGAGGTACAGTGCAAAACCGGCAGCTACATAAAATGGCTCCATCGCCGTCATCGCTGCCAGATAAAAAACATGCTGTAAAACATCCTGCCAGGCAGCTTGATGGGTGGCGAAAAACAGCTTGAAAAAATCAGCCTGCACTGTTTGCGGCAGCAGGAAATAAAGTACCGCGAACAAGGTAATATTCAGCACGAATTCCAGGTTTAGGCAAACCAGCGTTAGCCATACCGCACCGTTGCGTGTCTTTTTTTGCAATACTTTCAGACGTTGTCGGCGTGCCTTGCCACGCAAACCTTCCAGATCCCGGACCGGCATGTTAAAAGATCGCGCCAAATCGAAGCGGCCGAGCGTCAAATCCCACAGAAAGCTGTTGCGCCACAATGGCAAAATCGCCCTGATTGTCTCCCTAATCTTTGGCGGATCGCCGAATGTCGAACGGCTCAAAACATACAGCGGTATACGATCGAATAGCGGTTTTAACCACCACATGAGCAGCGGTGCCAACCATTGCATTTCCCAGCACAACAGATTGATGAGCACCGCAACCGGCAGCACCACTGCCAGCCAGGCACCGAATACCGGCTTCCACCAGGCATGCACCATGCTGAAGCCGAGATCGATCGCTTCCCAGAGGTTGCGCGGGCGCAATGCAACGGCCACCGACTCAAGCTGCACGATTGCGCCCCATGAATAAAAAGTAGGCGGCAACGCTCAGCCAGAGCAGCGCGCCCACCGCATATTTCACTGCCGGTGCAATCGCCTGGGAAGACGACCAGAATGCTTCAAGGAACGCGGCAATCAGCAACATGCCCACCACGCCATAGACGATGCGTATGCTGATCTGCGCCGCTTCGCGCAAGGCGTTCAGGCGCGTCTTGTTTCCCGGCGACAGCAACGCCAGACCCATTTTCAATCCGGCCATGCCCGACAGGACAATCGCCGTCAATTCGAATGCGCCATGCCCCACCACAAACGGATAAAACGTCGTGCCGTAGCCTATGCGCGTCAAATGTCCTGCGACTGTCCCTAGAATCAACCCGTTGTAGACCAGATAAAAAATACTGCCCAGGCCATACAGCAAACCGCCTGCAAATGTCTGAAAACTGATGCCGATGTTGTTCTTGATGTAGTAGCCAAACATCAGAAAGTCTCCATCCGATTGCCGTTCCCGGCCGATGTGCGCCGCGCCCGGGTTATACATGCCTTCGATGGAAACCAGGCTATGGTGATCCAGCATGGTATAAACCATTTGCGGCGCATACTGCAGCGCTATCCCCATCAACAACGCCGGCAGGTAGAGCAGCGCGAAAGACAGCCAGAACAGGCGTGCCTCGGCACGGACCAGCGCCGGAAAACCGCCGCCAATAAAACGCAAAGTCTGGGACAGGAAAAAACCGCGCGCCTGGTACAAGTGCTGATGGCCGTCGAGCACAAGCCGGTCGAGCCGGTCAATCAAATACGTTGCATATTGACGCTCCCTGGCCAGCGCCAGGTGGTGGCAAATCTGCCGGTAATATTGCGGAAATGCGCCCATATCACCGGGAGGTTGTGGCTGCTTCGTTTTGCGCTGGTTGTCGAGAGCGGTCAACAGCCCTTCCATCCTCTGCCAAAGGGCCTCGTGCTGCATTTCGAAGTCTTGCTGTTTCATCGGCCGTTTAGTTTTTCTTGCCCAGCAACCAGTTGGCCGTGGCGTGCAACTGGTTGATGCCGCTATTGCGCTGGTTTCCACTGTGCGGGAATACGATGTCCGCCAGCTCTTCCATACGTTCCGGCGACAATTCCCGAGACCGCTCGGCGAAATTGATCACCGCACGCTGCTCTTCCAGATTAAGCGGGAAATGGGGCTGCCGGGCTGGAACGGCAGGTATGGCGGCCGCCTTCGCTTTGGCATCCCGATACACCACGCGCGTCCCGGCGGCGATGTCGCCAAGGCGTTTGAAATCGGGATGAAGCAGCATGGATATCAGCCCGAAACCATACAGAACAGGCAGGAAATCCACGTAGCGCAGGAGATTGCGGATCATCGAAGCCGACCAGCCCACGGGCGTGCCGTCATCGTTGACCACACATAGCCCCATGGCGCGTTTGCCCGGCGTCACCCCGTGCCGATATACCTCGAACAGCACGGGATAAAACCATTCAATCAAAAACAAACCGACCAGGAGCAATCCCCAGCCGAACTTGCCGAGCTTGGACAACACGATGGCCAGCACAATATATACGCCGCCACGAATCAGCAAATCGATTATCCAGGCCAGGCTGCGCACCACCGGACCGGCCACGCGCAGCCTCAGCTCGACGCCTTCCGGCGTCTCTATCGCACGATAGGTATCCAGCAAGACAAACTACCTGGATTGGGCAGCGGGTGCGGGCAGATTGTTTTGTGCAGCGGCTTGCGCCCTATGCACATAAGACTGGTATGCCGGGATCGCGATTGCCGCGAGAATGCCTATCATCGCTATGGCAAATATCGCAACGACCACCCATACCAATCCGCCGCGATTAGGCGGCGTTTGTTTGCCGAAGCGGTTCTCGCCTTCGGTACCGGGTACAAACCAGAAGATCAGGTTGAGCAATGGAATGAAGACCAGCAGCGCCAGCCAGCCAGTTTTGTCGAAATCATGCGCACGCTGAACAGTGAGCATGACGGACAATACCATGGCCAGGACATAGCCGATCCCCACCATTCCCATGAATATCCCGCGCGGCAATCCCATGGCAAGCGCCACGCCACCTATCGCTGCGAAAGCCATGTAAATGAGCATGCCGTAGCCCATGGTGTAACCCAGATATCTTAGCCGCCCGATTCGACCGCTGATCGACAAGAGCTTTACTTCGGAATAATCGTCCTGACCTTGATGGTCGACATTGGATTGTGGAACCTGATATGGATTGGCCGAATTCATCGCGTATTCTCTCCCTGATGCAATTATTGGTTTTTAAGGCGTCCGGATTTGAACCATTCCCGGCGCCTTTGTTATATGTGCCAAGCATGAATGCGCATCCATCATGCCTTGCGGAGAATACACCACGCCTGTTTCGTCTGTATACCCGCAGCATAAACAGCATGAAGAAAGACAAAAAAAGCCGCACCATGGTGCGGCTTTTTTTACCGGCTGAAACCAGCTTTAGCCGGCGTGCCTGTCGTGATGGTGTTCCATGCGGTCATGATGCAGATCATGACGGACATGGCGCAGATGGCTGCGGTGATGATGCAGCGCGGCCCGGTCATGGGCAAGCTCATGACGTTGTTTGGCAACGCCTGCAGCATCTCCCTCACGTTTTTCATGGCGCAGTTCACGCCGGTCCTGGTGGATGTCGCGTACATCCCGACGCACAGCATGCCGGTCGGCATGAATAGCCTGGGTATCGTGATGAAGGTCGCCCTCCGCAGCGTAGGCGGCGGGAAGTGCGGTGATGGCAAGTACGGCGCCCAGAGCAATCAAAGTGGATTTAAACATTGCGGTATCTCCTGCCTGTAAATGGATGATGTGATCGTGTGCAACCACAGTACAGATAACGCGCTCGGCCGAGCCGATGGGGGACAGGATTGTGTATCAAGTTGTGTCAAATCGTTTCAGGCTTGCTGTCTATGCAATGCGCCAATAGCGCTTCCAGCAAGGCCGCACCCAGCCGTTTGCTGCGCGCAGCACTCCAGCCATGTTCCGGATCTGGCAGGTTGACGTTGTCC
>JANMKH010000012.1:0-10094 GCA_031371965.1 Sulfuriferula sp. | reverse complement strand
CAGGTTGATGCGTGCGGCGGACGCTTGGGGGGAGCGAGTGTCAGGCGCACGGGGCGCGGATGTCAATACGTCTGACGATGGATTGACGGATGGATCGGCTGATGTGCCATCTGGCGCAGATGACGTGACGCTGGCTGCAGTGCTGTGCGCGCTTTCTGGCTTGACATCGGGTTTGAACAGCGGCGATTGATATAGCACGACCAGCAGGCCGCTGACGGCGGTGATGATGCCTGCGGTGGCGGTCAGGATGCCGGGCAGGGTTTGCCACCAGCTCGACGATTTTGGTGTTTCATCCATGTTTCACTCCCCTTTTTCTGGTTATAGCCTGAAAACCGGTTGTGTTGTTGCACGCAGACTCAACCGCCGGTAAAGCGCCGGTACTGGATGGTTTCGGCAATATGGCGCGGGGCGATGCGCTCGTCACCCGCCAGGTCAGCCACCGTACGCGCGACTTTAAGGATGCGGTGGTAGGCGCGTGCCGACAGGTTGAGGCGGCTGATGGCTTGTTTCAGCAGCGCTTCGCCAGCCGCATCCGGTGCGCAGTGGGTATCGATTTCCTTGGTACCGAGCTCGGCGTTGGGCTTGCCCTGCCGCGCAATCTGGCGGGCGCGAGCGGCTTCTACTCTGGCCTGAATCGCGGCACTGGCTTCACCGTCGGGCTGACGCAACAAATCGTCGTGCGACAGTGCGGGAACCTCGATCTGGATGTCGATGCGGTCGAGCAGAGGGCCGGAGATGCGCCCGCGATAGCGCGCAATCTGATCCGGGGTGCAACGGCATTTGCCTGCCGGGTGGCCGAGGTAGCCGCACGGGCACGGGTTCATCGCCGCGATCAATTGAAAGCGTGCCGGGAAATCAGCTTGCCGGGCGGCGCGCGAAATGGTGATACGCCCGGATTCCAGCGGCTCGCGCAACACTTCGAGCACGTTGCGCGGGAATTCCGGCAGCTCGTCGAGGAACAGCACACCGTGGTGCGCCAGCGAGATTTCGCCCGGGCGCGGGATGCCACCACCACCCACCAGCGCTACCGCGGAGGCAGTATGGTGCGGGCTGCGGTAGGGACGGCGTTTCCAGTGCTCGATGCGAAAACCGCCGTTCAAGGAAAGCAGTGCTGCAGATTCGATGGCCTCCTGTTCGCTCATGCCGGGCAAAATGCCGGGAAAGCGCGCCGCCAGCATGGACTTGCCGGTGCCCGGTGGGCCCGCCATCAGTACCGAATGACCTCCAGCCGCAGCGACTTCCAATGCACGCTTGACGCCGAGCTGGCCTTTGACTTCGTTGAAATCCGGGTAATGTGCTTGTATGGATGCCACTGGCAGCAGTGCTTGCAATGGCAGCAAGGCCTGTCCGGCAAGGTGGGCGCAGACTGCCAGCAGCGAGTCGGCGGGGTGGACGACGGCACCCTCCACCAGCGCGGCTTCCAGTGCGCTGGCACTGGGCAGGATAAACGCACGCCCGCTGGAAACCGCGCCCAGAGTCATCGCCAACGCTCCTCGGATCGGGCGCAGTTCACCAGTCAGGGCCAGCTCGCCGGCGAATTCGTAGTCTTTCAGCTTATTGGCGGGGATCTGCCCGGAGGCGGCGAGGATGCCGAGCGCGATGGGCAGATCAAAGCGCCCGGATTCCTTGGGCAAGTCAGCCGGGGCGAGGTTGACGGTGATGCGCCGCGCCGGGAATTCGAAGCGTGCGTTCTGGATCGCGGCGCGCACCCGGTCGCGGGCTTCTTTCACCTCGGCCTCGGGCAATCCGACGATCGTAAAACTGGGCAGACCGTTGGCGAGATGCGCTTCCACTACCACTTCGGGTGCGTCCATGCCGGACAGCGCCCGACTGTGGAGGACGGCGATGCCCATTCGCAGGGTCAGGGTTCCAGCTGTTGTGGGTGATCTGAGGCGGGCGCCAGGGCTTCCAGCTGCGCCAGCCGGGTTTCCAGTTCGGTGAGCTTTTCGCGCGTGCGCAACAGCACTTCCTGCTGCACGTCGAATTCCTCGCGCGTCACCAGATCAAGCTTTTGCAGCGCACTCTGCATCATGGCGCGGACATTTTTTTCAATGTCCCTGGCCGGGCTATTGCTGATTGCCTGGCTGATTTTCTCGCCGATTTCATCGAGCAGTTTCTGATTGGGCAGCATCCGATGTTCTCCTTACATTGACATCGGTCAGTGTACCAAATAAGCGGGCGCTGAATTCCAAACCATGATGCAGGCCCCCCGATTGTTTCATCATCCAAATGGCCTAATCCATCATGCTCTGGCACAGTGCACCGAGCAATATAAATGCACAGAAATAGTGCGCACAAAAATTCGGATGCCTTTAAAAAAACAATAACTGTATGTTTTATATCAAAAATAAATATGGCACGAAGCATGCTAAAGGATTGTCGCAATTTTGCAATGTTGCGATTTTGAAGACATTTAAGGGAGATCTTTCATGCACAAACTGACTCAAGCATTAATTTTCGCCGGTGTATTGGCTAGCCCAACCATCGCATTAGCCGATGGCGCGCCTGCTGCCCCCGCGTCGGCCGCTGCTCCTACTCTGTCTGACGTGCTGAATGCGTCCAACATTTCCGTCACTGGCTATCTGGACGTCGGCTACACCAATCTGAACAGTACCGGGTTGTTTACCAGTGGTGGCCCCACTCGCGTGTTCGATGCGCCCAATGCCTCAACCGGCCATAATTTTGATAGCTTCAATCTGAATCAAGCGGCGGTGACCGTCGCCATGCAGCCGAAAGAAGGATTTGGTGGGCTGGTAAACTTGACCGCTGGGCAGGACGCCCAAGTCATCGCCTCGGCAGGCGCAGGCGCAACAGCTTTTCCCTATTCGGGCCATCATTTCGATGTCACGCAGGCTTATTTGAGCTACGCTACCGGCCCGCTCACCATCATCGGCGGCAAATTTGTCACCTTGGCCGGCGCTGAGGTCATTGCCAGCCCATCGGACACCAATTATTCGCGTTCGATTTTGTTCGGTTATGCCATTCCCTTTTCCCATACTGGCATACGCGCCACCTACGCAGTAAATGACACCCTGAGCCTGATTGCCGGAATCAACAACGGCTGGGATCAAGTATCGGATCTGAATAAAGACAAAACGGTGGAGTTGGGTTTCATCGCCACCCCGATCAAAATGTTCTCGCTGGCCGGTACGTTTTACGGTGGAAAAGAACTGACGTCGACCCCCTTGACTGGTGGAGCCAATGGCAAGCGTAATTTGTACGACCTTGTTGCCACCATTAACGCCACTGACCAATTGGCTTTTGTCTTGAACTACGACTATGGCACCCAGGAAAATGCCACACTGCCCAGTGGCCTGACAGGTAAAGCCAAATGGGACGGTCTGGCAGCCTATGCAAATTACCAGTTCAACGACCAATGGCGCATTTCGTTACGCGGCGAGTATTTTAATGACACGGACGGTTTCCGTACTGGTATTGCGCAGAAGTGGAAGGAAGGAACCTTCACCGTTGCCTATATGCCGACCAAGCATGTAGAGCTGCGTGCTGAAGTGCGCAAGGACAAGTCGGACAAGCCGGCTTTCTTGACCACCGCTGGCACCGGAAAAGACAGCCAGACTTCCGCGGGTTTGGAAGCCATCTACAAATTCTGAGGTTTTGGATAGAACCCTTGGCTCAATCTGTGTTTAAGGAGATAACATGAAATTCGTTACGGCAATCATCAAGCCGTTCAAACTCGACGAGGTACGTGAAGCGCTGTCTACCATTGGCGTGCAGGGCATCACGGTGACCGAGGTAAAGGGTTTTGGACGGCAAAAGGGGCATACCGAGTTATATCGCGGTGCGGAATACGTGGTGGATTTCCTGCCTAAAGTCAAAATCGAAGCGGCGATTGCGGACGATCTGCTGGATCAGGTGATCGAGGCAATCGAGAAATCCGCACACACCGGCAAGATCGGTGATGGCAAAATTTTCGTATTCAACCTGGAGCAAGTCGTGCGTATCCGCACCGGCGAATCCGGGCCTGAAGCACTTTAAGGGAGAGCAACATGAAGAAATGGCTCATTGCAATCAGTATGCTGTGCACGCTGGGTTTATCCGGCTTGTCCAGCGCAGATGACACGGCACCACCTGCCGGGGCTCCGGCAGCTGGTGCCGCTGCCGCTCCGGTTGCGGCACCACCGGCTGCTGCTCCGGCCGCTGCGCCCGCTGCAGCAGCACCCAACCCAGCAGCGTTCATCAACTCTGGCGATAACGCCTGGATGCTGACTTCGACTGCGTTAGTGTTGATGATGACCATCCCTGGCCTGGCCTTGTTTTATGGCGGCATGGTGCGCAAGAAAAATGTGCTGGCCACGGTGATGCAGAGCTTTGCAATCACCTGTCTGGTCACAGTGCTGTGGATGATCATCGGCTACAGCCTGGCATTTACCCCAGGCAGCGGTTTCTTGGGGGGGTTAAGCCGGGTATTCCTGTCAGGTCTGGGTTTGGATAGCGTGAACGCCTTGGCGCCAACCATTCCGGAAACGACTTACATGACCTTCCAGATGACGTTTGCGATCATCACCCCGGCGCTGATTGTCGGAGCGTTCGCTGAGCGCATGAAGTTTTCCGCGCTCTTATGGTTTATCAGTGCCTGGTTGATTGCCGTGTACGCACCGATTGCACACATGGTATGGGGCCCAGGCGGCTGGCTGGGCGCCGATGGTGTACTGGATTACGCTGGTGGCACAGTAGTGCATATCAACGCGGGTGTGGCGGGCCTGGTAGCTGCACTGGTGATTGGTAAACGCGTGGGATATGGCAAAGAGCCTATGCCTCCGCACAACCTGGTGCTGACAGTGATTGGCGCAGCATTGTTGTGGGTGGGCTGGTTCGGTTTCAACGCCGGTTCAGCCGTTGCTGCCAGCGATCGTGCCGGTATGGCCATGGCAGCCACCCAGATTGCTACTGCCGCCGCAGCGTTGAGCTGGATGTTTGTTGAATGGATGGCCAAAGGCAAACCCAGCGTTCTGGGTATCTGCTCAGGCGCGGTCGCCGGTCTGGTTGCCATCACTCCGGCTTCGGGTTTTGTCGGTCCTTCCGGCGCACTGTTTATCGGACTTGCTGCCGGTGTGGTGTGTTTCTGGGCTGCGGTATACCTGAAAAACATGCTCGGTTATGACGACTCGCTCGACGCCTTTGGCGTACATGCCATCGGCGGTATTGTGGGAGCAATGCTGACCGGTGTGTTCGCTGTTAAAGCCATCGGCGGTACCGCCGGCATGCTCGAAGGCAATGTGGCTCAACTCATGATCCAGGCCAAAGGTGTCGGATTTACCATTGTTTATGACGCGGTTGTAACCTTCGTCATCCTTAAGGTGGTAGACATGGTCATTGGCCTGCGTGTCACTGAAGATCAGGAACGCGAAGGTCTGGACATCAGCCTGCACGGTGAGAAACTGGAGTAAACAATCCCGCAGCCGTATAGTTTCGGACTGGTTGTCCCGGCACTCATCGGACTGCTGGTAATCCTAAACGCCCCGCAAGGGGCGTTTTTCATTTTAGCGTTCCACCAGATCGCGGTAGACATGCCAGGTAGCGTGGCCGATCAGCGGGAACACCACTACCATGGCAATAAACGATGTGGCATAACCCAACACACTCAGCGCAACAATGATGAGCGCCCATTCCAGCATCAATAGCGGATTGATCCGCACCACCCACAAACTGGTCATCAGCGCCGTGGCCAGATCTGCCTTGCGGTGCAACATCATGGGTAGCGATACGACGCTCAACACAAATACCAAAACTGCGAGCAAAACTCCAACCGCGGCGTAGGGCAACAGAATTCCAAGCTGTCCGGAATCAGTCAGCAGGGCGCGCGAGAAACCCGTAAAGCTCACCAGATCGCCGGATATGTTTACACCCACCAGACTGGCGGAGAGCCGCTCCCACACGCTAAAAATGAATGCCAGCAGCAGCGCATAGAGCCCGATTGACGCACCGTTAGCGCGCAACGGCTTGATAATATGTGCGAGACGCGGCGCGTGATGATGTTCCGCCTGTCGGCTGAGATCATAGAACACCACAGCCAGGAACGGCGCAATCAGCAGGAACCCGCTGGTCAGAGTCATCCCCGTCTGCACCCCGCCCCAGCCAAAACGCACCAGCGCGTAGCCCAGCGCCGCAAACAAGGCGCCAAACCCCAAGCTCAACAGCGGGGTGCGCTGCATGTCGCTCCAGCCCTGGCGCAACCACAACAGGGGGCGGGTATAATCGGCAACGCGATCGATAGCGGGCAGGCTATCCCATGTAGACCAGGCTGAATGACGATTTTGTCCATGACTCTCTCCTTGGTAAAGGGTAGGCACCCTACCAGTCTAGATCATCATGGCAATTTCGGATTGACAGCATAATTCAGTCTGGTTCAGTGAAGGCCGCATCAAAATCCACGACGTTATCCGACACCGGTATCCCGCGCGTGACGGCAAAGCCCTTGCCTCCGGCGGTCAGCACCAGGTGAGCGCGTTCGGGGAATTCGCCCAGCATCCAGTAAATTTCGGAAGGGTGAACCGGCGCATGGTTGCGGGTGAGGTGGCGGATCAACAACTGCCCGCCGTTCACTTTCACCAATAACGGCAGCGGCAGCTTGTGCGGCAGAATATGATGGTGCACCACCCATTCAATCGGGGTGGGTTTGCGGCCCGGCGGGTTGCGCGCATCAATGCGAAAATGCGATCCACCGCCGGCCTCTTTATTCAACTCGCTTACCCAGCCGATGCTGAGACCCTCATGGACGATAATGGTCTTGCCCGCAAAGCGCTGTAAAAAGCGCGTGTGCAAGGCTGTGGGGTCGGGACGGAATGCGGCTATAATCTTCGCTAACATTGCTAAATTATAACCAGACATGCAGCCTGCTTCATCTGTTGGCATCGTCGTACCGCAGACCGCCCATTTCACCACCCCGCTCACCCTCAAGAGCGGCGCGGTGTTGCCAAGCTACGACCTGGTGTATGAAACCTACGGCACGCTGAATGCGGATAAAAGCAACGCAATCCTGGTGTGCCATGCATTGTCCGGCAACCATCATGTAGCAGGCGTGTATGCCGAACAAGACAAAAAACCGGGCTGGTGGGACAACATGGTGGGGCCGGGCAAGCCCATCGATACCGACCGCTTTTTTGTGATCGGGCTGAATAATCTGGGGGGGTGCCACGGCTCTACCGGTCCGGCTTCAATTGACCCGATCACGGGCCAGCCGTTCGGCTCGCGCTTTCCGTTGGTGACGGTGGAGGATTGGGTGGAAAGCCAAGCCCGGCTGGCAGATAGTCTGGGTATACGACAGTTTGCCGTGATCATGGGTGGATCGCTGGGCGGCATGCAAGCGCTGCACTGGAGCATCAAGCATCCCGAACGCGTACGCCATTGCCTGGTGATCGCCTCGGCACCCAAACTCACCGCGCAGAACATTGCTTTCAATGATGTGGCACGGCAGGCGATTCTCACTGATCCGGATTTTTACGGCGGTGATTTTTACGCACACAATACCCGCCCCCGGCGCGGCCTGCGGCTGGCGCGCATGCTCGGGCACATCACCTATCTTTCCGATGATGTGATGGGCAGCAAGTTTGGTCGCATATTGCGCTCCGGCGCGTTCAATTACGGCTACGATGTGGAATTCGAGATTGAATCCTATCTACGCTACCAGGGCGACAAATTCGCCGAAAGTTTCGACGCCAATACCTATTTGCTGATGACCAAGGCACTGGATTATTTCGACCCCACCCACCACACCGGCGGCAAGTTGTCGGACGCTTTAAAACCCGCGCAGGCGGATTTTCTGGTGCTGTCATTCACCAGCGACTGGCGCTTTGCGCCGGAACGCTCGCGCGAAATCGTCAAGGCGCTGCTGGATAACGAACGCCGCGTCAGTTACGCAGAGATTACCTCCGGCCATGGCCACGACGCCTTTCTGATGCCCGATGCGCATTATCACAGCCTGGTACGCGCTTATATGGAAAGAGTCGCGTGATGACACGCCATGATTTCCAGACCATCGCCAGCTGGGTCAAGCCGGGTTCCAAGGTGCTCGACCTCGGCTGCGGCGACGGCAGCCTGCTCAAATTTTTGCAGGACACGCGCCAGGCGCGCGGCTATGGCGTGGAGCTGACCGATGCCAATATCCTGGCCGGGGTGAAGAACGGCATCAACATCATCCAGAACGACCTGGAATCCGGGCTGTCGGTGTTTGAATCCGGCTCCTTCGATCACGTCATCCTGTCACAAACGCTGCAAGCCATGCGCCACACCGAGGCCATCCTGCGCGAAATGCTGCGTGTGGGACGCGAAGGCATCGTCACCTTTCCCAATTTCGGCTACTGGAAAAACCGCCTGCAAGTGCTGCGCGGCCATATGCCGGTGTCTGACGACATTCCCTATCAGTGGTACGACACGCCCAACGTGCATCTGTGCACCATGCACGATTTCGAGGCGCTGTGCGTCAAACTGGGTTTCCACATCCGCGAGCGCGTGGTGATGACCGCAGGTGCACCGGTGCGTATCCTGCCCAATCTGGCCGGCAGCCTGGCGGTGTATCGTTTCGAGCGCGGACAATAAGCCATGACCACTCCGCTGATTAGCTCGGAACAACAAGCGAACAGCGTAGTAGTGCGAGTGTCGGGCGATTGGCTGCTGCACAATCTGGCGCACCTGGCGCCAGCACCGCTACCTGTCTTACCAACCTCCGGCACCGTGCTCGATGGCACGGAGCTTGCCGCGCTGGATACCAGCGGTGCGCTGCGTTTGCTGGAGATCATGCGTGACGCCGGGGCAGATCCGCAACACATTACGCGCGTCAATTTTTCAGTTACTCATGCGGCAGTGTTCAAACTTGTCGCAGGCAATTTTGCCGATAGCCTGATTATCACGCCTCCTTCGCGGGTAAGTATGCTGGCCCATATTGGACGCAGTTCTTTGACGACCTGGGAACATGTATGCGGCACGATCAATTTTGTCGGCATATTAAGTTATCAGGTACTGCAATTAATGCGTCATCCTGGCGCATTCCGCCGTAAAGAATTTATTGCGCAACTTGAAGCTGTATTCGTCAATGCCATTCCATTGGCATTTGCCATGATGTTTCTGATGGGGGTTGTATTCGCTTACCTGCTGGGTATTCAGGCAGAGCAATATGGAGCCAGCATCTTTGTAGTAGATGGGGTGGCACTGGCCATGTCGCGCGAGTTGTCGCCGGTGATTGTCGCCATCCTGGTGGCCGGGCGCTCGGGGGCCGCGATGACCGCACAAATCGGGGCAATGAAGGTGAATGATGAGGTTGATGCAATCAGCGTGCTGGGGCTGTCTCCCTATACCGTATTGGTGTTACCGCGCATTTTGGCGCTATTGATTGGGTTACCGCTGCTGGTTTTCATCGGCGATGTGGGGGGCATTCTCGGAGGGATGCTGGTGGCTGAACGGCAACTGGGGATCGAGGCATCCGCGTTCATAGCCCGCCTGGATCAGGTCTTGCCGCTCAAGACGGCTTTGTTGGGATTAATCAAGGCGCCGGTATTTGCCCTATTCATCGGCGTGATTGCTTGCCGGATGGGGCTTACTGTGGCCCGCGACGCCCATAGCGTGGGGACCAACACCACCTCTACGGTAGTGCAAAGTATTGTTGCAGTGATTATCATCAATGCAATGTTTGCAGTGGCTTTCGTCGAGCTGGGTTTTTGATGGATATCCAAGCAGTTATCGAGCTTGATCACATCGTGACCCGGTTTGGTACGCAAAGTGTCCACGACGGGGTGAGCTTACAAGTGCATCGGGGCGAGGTGGTTGCACTGATAGGCGGCAGCGGCTCCGGCAAATCGGTCTTGCTCAAAGAGTTGGTCGGCTTGATCAAGCCGACAGCCGGCACCGCCCGCCTGTTTGGTGAAGACGTGTGGACGGTGGGTAGCGTGCAACTCAATCGCCTGCGCCAACGTTTTGGCATGTTGTTTCAGGACGGCGCATTGTTCTCTTCATTAAACGTAGAACAGAACGTGGCGGTGCCCTTGCTCGAACATACTCGCTTGCCCAAGGCTGAATGCCTACATCTGGCGCGGCTTAAACTAGCGTTGGTCGGCCTACCCGAATCCACTGCCACAAAAATG
>JANMKH010000112.1:0-1550 GCA_031371965.1 Sulfuriferula sp. | reverse complement strand
CGCTGACTTCGGCGATGGTTTGCTCGTCTAAAGATGGTCGGGTAAAGGGAAGAGATTCCATATCAGCTTCTTGCTAGCAAAAATACGCCAAAAATAATCACGCCGATGCCGACCAAGCGTTCCACAGTCAATACCTCGCCGAACAGCCACCATGCCGCAAATGCGTTGACCACATAACCGATGGACAGCATCGGGTAAGCCAGGCTGACCTCGACGCGCGACAACGCCATGGTCCACACCACCACGCTGATCACATAACAGGTCAGGCCGCCCAGGATATGCGGTTCGGTAGCGAGCTTGATCCCGACCGGCAGTAGGTTTTCGACGTTGAAGGCAAAGGTACCGACGCTGTTGGTGCCCGCCTTGAGCAGCAACTGGCCGCAGGCATTGAGCAGCACGCCGGTCAGAACCAACATCCAGCTGACCGCGCTCATGGTGTGGTCACCACCGCACGGCGTGTGTCGCGGGTTATCAAATGCATTGGCAGTTTCTCCTGCACGAACTGGTCATAGGTGGATGGCGACATCACCGCCAGCGCATAAGGTTGTTGCAGCCAGATTTTTTTCCATGCTTCCACGGTTGGTATCCATTTGTTGGGTTCCTGTTGCAGCCCGAATGCCATTTCATCGGTGTGCGCCACCAATGTGACGGTGCGATCAATGTATGGCGGCAGCGTTTGCTCGTACATCCCCACACTATAAAACGGTACGCCCGGTTTGAGGTAGGGTTTGATTTGCTGGGCGATATTGTAGGCCGAGCTGGCCGGTGAGAGTTCGTTATAACCCATGAATGTAAGTTGCCCGGTCAGCAGGCCGGCCAGCGCCAGCGAAATAACCGCCGGACGTACCCGCTCGCGATGCGAAAACCACAGGGCGAGCAGTGTACCGATCAGCCAGCTGATCGCCGCCGCCTGAATCCAGGGGACGAAATTGGCATACAACGCCGCTGGCACCTCGATACTACCTGCACGCACAGACATGGGCGCGAATATCAGGGCAGCCCCTGCAATCGGCAACATGATGAGGAGTTGCCGGAACAGCGTTTTGCCGGATATGCGGCTGAGCCGATCGCCCATCAGCAGCGCCAGCGCCGGGAAGATAGGCAGGATGTATGGCACCAGTTTGGAATCGGATTTGGAAAAAAACAGGAAGATGAACACCACCCAGATCAGCAGCAGGCGGCGCGGCGCAAACTGGCCGCGCGCGGGCGCCTCGCTGCGCCAGGCACGCCAGAGGCTATCGAACATCGGGAACAACCAGGGCAGAATGCCCAGCATGACCACCGGAATAAAGGTGTACCAGGGATGCACCCGGCCGTGAATCGTGGTCAGAAAGCGCAGGATCTGCTCGTGCACGAAAAAGAACCACGGGAATTCTGGGTTGTCGATGGACACGGTGATGAACCAGGGCGCTGCGACGGCCACAAAAATCAGCAGTCCCACGCCCAGATGCAGGCGTTTCCATAACGCCCAGTCGAGCTGGATCAGGCTATACAACAACAGCACCGTGCCCGGCAACGCGATGCCCATCAGCCCTTTGCTGAGCATGGAC
>JANMKH010000104.1:0-1955 GCA_031371965.1 Sulfuriferula sp. | reverse complement strand
CCGAACTGGCACGACTCGACCCGGAGTCCGCAACGCGTTTGCAGCCGACCGATACGCAGCGTATTCAGCGTGCGCTGGAAGTGGTGAGGTTGACCGGCAGGCCGATGTCGGATTACTGGCGCGCTGGGCGCGCGGCCGCGTTGCCCTATCAGCTGTTGCCGATTGCCCTGGTGCCGGCAGACCGAGCGCTGCTGCATGAACGGATTGCACAGCGTTTTGACGCCATGCTTGGCGCCGGACTGATTGAAGAGGTATGCGCCTTGCGCGAGAAATACCCACTGGATGCGGCGATGCCATCCATGCGTTGTGTCGGCTACCGGCAGGTGTGGGATTATCTGGAAGGTGGGTATGGTCGGGACGAGATGCGTGATCGTGGCGTTTTTGCCACGCGGCAACTGGCCAAGCGTCAATTGACCTGGCTGCGCGGGATGCAGGACATCATCCAGATCGAACCCGGCGCGGCCGAGGCCAGCCAGAAGGTATTGTCGATGGTGACTGCTGAACTGGCTCGCTAGCGGGGACAATCCACTTAAATGGGAAGCAGCTGGTGTAAGGGCATGGGTTTTTCAATCCCGTATCCTTGTGCGTAATCGATGCCGATTTCTTTGAGCTTGGCGAGAATGGCGTCGTTTTCCACATATTCGGCGATGGTGAGCAGGCCAAGTGAGTGTCCGACTTCGTGCATGGATTTGACCATGGCATAATCAGCGGGATCCTTCAGCATATCGCGGACAAATGCGCCGTCAATTTTCAGGTAATTCACTTTGAGCCCCTTCAGATAGGCGAAGGAAGAATAGCCGCTGCCAAAGTCATCCAATGAGAATCGGCAGCCGTAAGCTTTGATTTTGTCTATAAACGTTTGAGCGGCATCCAGTCTTTCTATGGCTGCGCTTTCAGTCACTTCGAATATTATTTTCTCTGTCGGAAGGTCGTTTTTGTCCAGTGCATCCCGGATAAAATCAAGGACGTTTTCATTGACTAGCGACAGTCCGGAAAGATTAATCGAGAAGCCGTTCAGGGCGCCAAGCCGTGTGGCGTTTTCCCGGAGCCATTTGAAGCTGTTTCGCAGTACCCAGAGATCGAGATCGGGGCTACGTTTCCAGCGTTCGGCGGCGCGAATGAAGTCAAATGGCTGGATCCCCAGACTATCGTTCAGGCCAAGGAGAATTTCGTAATGGGGTAAAGCCCCCTTATCAGTAAGCACTGGCTGAATTTTTTGACAACGCAAATACAGCAGGTCTTCACTGAGCGCCTTGTCTATCAGTCCTGCCCATTCGAAAAGTGCCTGCTCGGATTTGATGTGCAAGTTGTTATTCTCATAACGCTGGACTGTATTTGAGCCCATCGATTTGGCAGCCACGCAAGCCGCACCAGCATTTTGCATGAGCGTGGATGGGGAATCCATATCCGCAGTAAGCTCCGCAATGCCTGCGCTTACCCCTAGTACGAAGCTTTTGTCCTGGCATATGATGCGGTGTTCCTTGATCAGAGAGACCATGTTGTGGGCAGCGGAATTGGCTTTGTCCAGGGAGCGTCCTCTGAACAGGACTGCAAAGGTATCTTCGCCCAAACGCGAAAAAAGGTCGATGGGTTGAATCTCCTTGCTTAAAGACGCCACCATGGCCAGCAGCGATGCTTCTGCCTCATTCTGGTCGCAACTATGGTAGATGGCCTTGAGTTGGTCGAACATCATCAGACACAGAATATCGCTTTGATTGTCTGCGACACCGGCAGCGAAAATTTTCTCCAGCTGGTTGACCATCCCTTTGCGGTTCAACAGGCCGGTTTCGGGATCGTGCGTTGCTTGGTGGTAGAGCCGTTCGTAGGCATCGAGCATTACCTTGTGTGCTGAACGCTCCATGAATGGCGCATCGAGAGCAGGTATTTTGATTGCCATACCGTTCTGGATAGCTTGCGCCAGGTCGTGCTGCTCCAGGTGACGTTTTTTGGTCGCT
>JANMKH010000089.1:0-21866 GCA_031371965.1 Sulfuriferula sp. | reverse complement strand
TTTGTCGGCCGGCGTGAGACGTGTATTTTCATCTACCCACGGGAACAGCACTTCCTTGCGCTGCGCCAGGCGGGCAGCCACAGCCTCGGTATTGATCGCACCTTGACCGTTTTTGTGAGCCCATACCTCGGCACCCAGCTCTTTGAATACCTGTGTGCCGTAATAGTGGTCGGCATGGTAGTGGCTGATGATGACGCGTTTGATCGGTAGTGTGGTGATCTTGCGGATTTGTTTGACCATCTCCGCTGCCAGGGAGGGTGTGCCCAGAGTGTCGAATACCACCACGCCGGCTGGCGTGACGACAAACCCGGCGTTGGACATGTAGCCTTCGTTGGCCGAAGAGGCGGCCCCGGATAGCCCCTGCACGTAATAGCTATGCGCACCCACTTTGATCGGTGTGACCTTGACGCCGACAGCGGCATATTGCGCGCCATATGCGAACGTAACGAGGCAGCTCAGGAATAGCGCGGCGAGTATTTTCATGGGTGTATCCTCCTTGTATTGTCGTGCTTTTTGGGTATTGTACGCGCGACAGCAGACGCCACGGTATGGTATCTTCCCACCGTGTAAACAGCTTCATTAAGGATATGTTTTGATCAAGAAAAATTGGCTGCCTTTCGTGCTGGCTTTCGTGTTGCCGATTGTGCTGGTGTTCTGGTGGTGGGGTGGATTCAACCGGGCGACGATAGTGCAGACAGTGGCTGGCCCCTATCATTATGTCTATGCCGAACACATCGGCGATTACGGCAAGATACCCGACATTCAGATCAAGGTTGCCGATGCGCTGCGCGCCCAGGGCATTACGCCGGGCGCACCCATTACCATCCTCTACGACGATCCGCGCACCACGCTGAAAAGCGCTCAACGCGCACACGTCGGCTATTTGCTGGGCCGCGGTGTCGCCATCAAAGCGCCGTTGCAAGTGGGCGATATTGCTGCACGGCCGGTGCTTGAGGCGCGCGTGCAGGCCAGCATGTTGCTGGCGCCCAGTACCGCCTACCAAGCATTGCACGATTATCTCAAATCCAGCGGCAAGGATATCCGGATGCCTACGGTGGAGATTTATGTGCCAGGAAATTCCATCAACCAGATGGGCGTGCTCACTGTGGAAATGCCGATTTAACCAGCAGGCGGCACGATGACATTCTTCTCTCTGCTGGCCGCCTTGCTCCTTGAATACTTCCGGCCGCTCGGCCACCCGCTGCCGCATTACCGGGCGTTCTGGCGCTATGCCCAATACATCGAACGTCAGCTTAATACCGGGCAATACCAGCATGGCGTGTTTGCCTGGCTGGTGACGATATTGCCCGTGCTGATCACGGTGAGCGTGGTGTATTTCCTGTTGGGAACCGTAAGCCCCCTGCTGGCCTGGGTGTGGAGCGCATTGGTGCTGTATGTGACGCTGGGCTTCAAGTATTTCAGCAAAGTCGGCGAGCGCATCGCGCGCGCACTGGAAGCCGGCGACCTGGACGCGGCGCGTAAGGTATTGGCCGAATGGCGCGGCCTGGATGCCAGCGCGCTGAATGCTGATGACATTGCCCGGCTCGCCACCGAACGTACGCTGGAGAGTGCGCATCGGCAGATGTTCGGGGTGATTGTATGCTTTGTGCTGTTGTCGCCGTTGGGGCCGGTGGGCGCAGTTCTGTTTCGCCTGGCGTCGATTCTCGGTCGCAAGTGGGGTGCTGCAAACAGCGAAGGGCGGTTCGGTGAATTTGCTGCGCGCGCCTATTACTGGATCAACTGGATTCCGGTACGACTTACCGCGCTGAGTTTTGCCGTGGCGGGTGATTTCGAGGATGCAATGTACTGTTGGCGTACTCAGGCGCAAGACTGGCCGGATGCCAGCGAAGGCATTGTGCTGGCCAGCGGTGCAGGGGCACTCGGGGTGCGCCTGGGGCTACCGATCAGCGCTGCGGGCGGATGGCTGCAACGCCCCGAGCTTGGCCTCGGCGACAGCGCTGATGCGCAATACCTGAACAGCGCAGTAAGCCTGAGCTGGCGCGTACTCGGTTTGTGGCTGCTGGCATTACTGCTGATTACTTTGGCCAAGCTGGCGGGATAAATTTTGCTGAACGCAATCTGGATCGGGTTTTTTCTCATTGCGTTTGTTTTCGCCACCGTCAATTTGGTGTTTTTCGGTCAGGCCGACAGTTTTGCGCTGGTAATGAAAGCGGCATTCGACGCGGCCAGGAACGGCTTCGAAATTGCTCTGGGGTTGACCGGCGTGATGGCGTTATGGCTGGGCGTAATGCGTGTCGGCGAGCGTGCTGGATTCCTGCAAGGGCTGACCTGGCTGCTGACTCCGTTGTTTCAGCGCCTGTTCCCCGACGTACCGCGCAACCACCCTGCCTTGGGCGCCATCACCATGAACATGGCGGCTAATATGCTGGGGCTGGACAATGCCGCCACGCCGATCGGCATCAAGGCCATGCAGGAATTACAGACGCTCAATCCGGACAAAAAAACCGCTTCGGACGCGCAGATTCTGTTTCTGGTCATCAATGCATCCTCGGTCACGCTGCTGCCGGTGACCATCTTCACCTACCGCGCCCAGGCCGGGGCGCACGACCCCACGGATGTGTTCATTCCCATCCTGATCGCCACCTACTGCTCGACTATGGCAGGCTTGCTGGCGACGGCGTTTTACCAGCGCATCAACCTGCTCGATCGGGTAGTGCTGGGCTATCTTGTCGCGATCAGCGCCGCAGTATTCGGCCTGGTAGCGTATTTCGCGCACCTGCCGGCGGCGGAGATGTTGCGCCAGTCGGCGCTGCTGAGTAACGTGTTGTTGTTCGGCTTGGTCACGCTGTTTATCGGCGGTGCTGCGGTGCGCCGGGTCAACGCCTACGAAGCATTTATCGAGGGCGCAAAAGACGGCTTTCATACTGCCGTCACCATTATCCCGTATCTTGTTGCGATGCTCGTTGCGATTGCCGTTTTCCGCGCCAGCGGGGCACTGGATTTGCTGATGCACGGCATTCGCAGCGGGGTGGTCATGCTGGGCTGGGACACCCGTTTCGTCGATGCGTTGCCGACGGCGTTGATGAAACCGCTGTCCGGCAGCGGTGCGCGTGCGATGATGATCGACACTATGCACACCTTCGGCGCGGATTCTTTCGCCGGACGTCTTGCTTCGGTGCTCCAGGGCAGTACCGAAACCACTTTTTATGTGCTCGCCGTGTATTTCGGAGCGGTCGGTATCCAGCGCGTGCGCCATGCGGTCGTCTGCGGCCTGCTGGCGGATCTGGGCGGACTGGTCGCGGCGATTGCAGTGACCTATCTGTTTTTCGGGTAGCGGGTTAGTACAGAGGATGTTGAGGTTTTTCTCAGTAAGCTCTGTGGCGAATTTTTTCTGAGATTGATGCGGTGAAATGAACGAATATTCAATCCTGGCGGCAGTGGATCTGGGTTCCAACAGCTTCAAGCTGCAGATGGCGCGGGTGGTGGACGGCCAGATTTATCCGCTGGATGCGCTCAAGGAACCGGTACGGCTGGCGGCGGGCGTGGATGCGAACAAGCGTCTCGATGCAGCCTCTCAGCAGCGCGCACTGGATTGCCTGAAACGTTTTGGCGAACGTGTACGCGATCTGCCACGCGGCGCAGTGCGCTGTGTGGGTACCAGCGCGCTGCGCGTCGCGGAAAATGCACAGGAATTTCTGGAACAGGCGGAAGCCGCACTGGGCTATCCGATCGAAGTGATTGCCGGGCGCGAAGAAGCACGCCTGATCTATATCGGCGTTGCGCACAGCCTGCCGGCCAGCAACCAGCCAAGGCTGGTGGTGGACATAGGCGGCGGTTCCACCGAATGCATCGTCGGCAAGGCTTACACCCCGCGCCTGATGGAGAGCCTGCACATGGGCTGCGTCAATTTCACCCAGCGTTTTTTCCCGGGCGGACGCATTGACAAACATGGCCTCAAGCAGGCCGAACTCACGGCCCGCGCCGAAGCACAGACCATCGCCGCCAGCTACGCCGGACAATGGCGCGAAGCGGTAGGGTCGAGCGGTTCGGCACGGGCGCTGGCCGACATATTGATGCAGAATGGCTGGGCCGAAACCGGCATCACCGGCGCAGGCCTGACGGCGTTGCGCGCCCAGATGATTCGCGCCGGCAGCCTGGACAAGCTCGAGCTACCCGGCCTGAAACCCGACCGCAAGCCGGTAATTGCCGGGGGCTTTGCCATCATGAGTGGTGTGTTTGCCGAATTCGGGATCGAACATATGACCGTAGCCGAGGGCGCGCTGCGCGAGGGGGTGCTGTACGACTTGATGGGACGTTTCCATCATCGCGACATGCGTGCCGCCACGGTGGAGCAGTTCATGCGCCGCTATCATGTGGATACCCGCCAGGCAGAGCGGGTGACCGCGCTGGCGGTCAGGCTGTTCGACCAGTTGCAGGCGGATGCGGCGACCGGCACGGCCAACCTGCGCGCATTTTTGCAGTGGGCGGCACAGCTGCATGAAATCGGTATTTCGATTGCCCACTCCGGCTACCATAAACACGGCGCATATATCCTGGCCAACGCCGATATGCCGGGTTTTTCGCGTATGGATCAGGCGCTGCTGGCACGTCTGGTGCGGGCGCAGCGCGGCAGCCTGAACAAGCTGCCTGAATTTCAGCACGATAGCCCGGAGCGGGCCGATCCAGCGACACGCCACGCGGTACTGGCGCTGCGCCTGGCCGTGCTGTTCTACCGCAGCCGTGCGGATGTGGCGCTGCCCGAACTGCGTCTGGGGTGTCGCGATCTGGCTTGCCAGCTCTCCCTCGCGGCAGAGTGGCTGGCGGATAACCCGTTGACGGCGACTGCGCTGGAAGAAGAAATGGAAGATTTGAAGGCGGTCGGGATAAAGCTGACGTATCCCGGCTGAAACGAGTCAAGCCACAGGTTTCGCCAAGAGTTCCAGCAGTGCCTGCTGCGCACCATAAGGCTGGGCACGGCGCCGGATGCGGCGGTGATAAGTGCCCTGCTGATCCATTTCCCAGGTCTGCTGGTTGTCTTTGAGATAGGGCTTCAAGCCTTCGGTGATGACGCGTTTTTTCAGGCGCGGCTCCAGCACCGGAAAACACGCTTCAATGCGCCGGAAGAAGTTGCGATCCATCCAGTCCGCGCTGGACAGGTACACATGCTCGGCCCCGTTGTCGCGGAAATAAAAAATGCGGGAGTGCTCGAGAAATCGTCCAATGACCGAGCGCACTCGAATGTTTTCCGACAGGCCGGGCATGCCCGGCTTCAGCGCGCACACCCCGCGCACGATCAACTCTATTTTGACCCCGGCTTGCGATGCTTCGTACAGCGCGCGGATGACATCCGGTTCCAGCAGCGCATTCATTTTGGCGATGATGATGGCGGGCAGACCATTACGTGCATGTTCGGCTTCACGCTGGATGGCAGCAATGACCCGGCTATGCAGCGTGAATGGAGCTTGCCACAAGTGCATGAGACGCGACGCCTTGCCCAGCCCGGTGAGCTGGGTGAAGATTTCATTCACATCAGCGCAGATGTCTTCGTTACAGGTGAGCAGGCCAAAATCGGTATACAGGCGTGCGGTGCGGGCATGGTAATTACCGGTGCCCAGATGCGCATAACGGCGCAATTTGGTGTCCTCGCGCCGCACCACCAGCGCCATTTTGGCGTGGGTCTTGTGCGCCACCACGCCATACACCACATGCGCGCCAGCTTCTTCGAGCTTGGCGGCCCAGTTGATGTTGGCTTCCTCGTCAAAACGCGCCATGAGCTCCACCACTACGGTCACTTCCTTGCCGCTTTGTGCGGCGGCCATCAGTGCCTGCATCAGCATTGAGTCGGTGCCGGTACGGTACACCGTCTGGCGAATCGCCAGTACCTGCGGGTCGTCTGCCGCCTGGCGGATAAAATCAATCACTGGCTGGAACGACTGGAACGGGTGGTGCAACAGAATATCGCCGCGGCGCACGGCGCTGAATAGGTCGCCAGGCTTGGTCAGCTGATTGGGCAGGCCGGGGATGAACAGCGGGAATTTCAGGTCAGGCCGATCCACTTGATCGGGTATTTGCATCAGCCGCACCAGGTTGACCAGGCCATTGACCTGGTAAAAATCCTCGCGCTCAAGATTGAACTGTGCGAGCAGGAAATCCGCCATTTTCGGCGAGCAGTTATCCGCCACTTCCAGCCGGACAGCGTTGCCGTAATGTCGATGGGGCAGTTCGCCCTGCAATGCTTCGCGCAGGTTTTTGGTTTCTTCCTCGTCCACAAACAGGTCGGAGTTGCGCGTGACGCGAAACTGGTAGCAGCCTTGCACCGTCATCCCGGCGAACAGTTCACCGACATGCGCATGCAGGATGGACGACAAAAACACGAAGCCGTATTCGCAGCCGGCAATTTCTTCCGGCATGCGGATCACGCGCGGCAAGGAACGCGGCGCCTGCACCACGGCGGCGCCGGAATTGCGCCCGAAAGCATCGCGTCCGGACAGCTCCACCGCGAAATTCAGGCTCTTGTTGAGCACACGCGGGAATGGGTGGGCCGGATCCAGTCCGATGGGCGTCAATACCGGCATCAGCTCGCGAAAAAAATAGGCGCGTATCCACGCAGCCTGTTCTTCGTTCCAGTAGGTACGCCGTAAAAAGCGGATACCTTGTTCTGCCAGTTGCGGCAGGATGGCCTGATTGAGGGTCTGGTACTGTTTTTCCACCAGCGCATGCGCGCGCGGGGCAACATCGCGGAAAGTTTGCCGCGCACTGAGCCCGTCTGTGCTCACCGAGGAAGAACCGAGTGCAATGTGCTCTTTCAGTTCGGCCACACGCACCTCGAAGAATTCATCCAGATTACTGCTGACGATGCAGATGAATTTCAGCCGTTCCAGTAGTGGCACGCCGGAATCTTCAGCCTGCGCCAGCACGCGCTCGTTGAAAGCAAGCAGGCTTAGCTCGCGGTTGAGGAAATGTTCGGGAATGGATGGGGTCATGGCAACATGTTATCAAAGTAAAGCTAATATCGTTTATATGCGCGACCAAATAAGGTACCAGCCCGTCTTTATATGACTTTTATATGACAAAACCATGACAGTCGAAATCGAGCTCAAGCTCGCCTTCCCGCCAATACAGGCTGCCCGCCTGAAACGCCATCTATTGCTGGCCGGGGCGGGTCGACCGTTGCGGCGACGGCTGGTCAGCGTGTATTTCGATACCCCCGAACTCGATCTGATGCGTGCCCAGGCTGCGTTGCGCGTGCGCCGGGTGGGGCGCGGCTGGGTACAGACAGTCAAGATCGGCGGCGGCTCGGCAGGCGGACTCCACCAGCGGCCGGAATGGGAAACCCCTACGCGGAGCGAGGCGCCGGAACCCGAGCGCTTCGCCGCACCTGAAGTCAGGGCGTTACTTACTTCTGCCCGTCTCGCCCGACTGCGTCCGGTGTTTGAAACGCATTTCTGGCGTGACGCCTGGACATTGCCGGTCGCCGGGGGCGGCAGCATCGAAGTTGCCCTGGACCAGGGCAAAGTGAACGGCGGCGGATGCAGCCAGCCAATTTGCGAAGTAGAACTCGAACTGAAATCCGGCCAGCCGGCCGCGCTGTATGACCTGGCACTGGATTTGGCGGCGGACTTCGATCTGTATCCTGATCCACTGAGCAAGGCCGAACGCGGCTACGCACTGTTCCGGAATCTGCATGCCCAGCCGGTGAAAGCTGGGCCGGCAGGCCTGAAACCGGAGATGCATGTGGCCGATGCTTTTGTGGTCGTGATGCAAAACGGGCTGGAGCAGTTCACCGCCAATCTGGCCGGCCTCATCCACGAAACCGACCCCGAATACCTGCATCAGGCGCGTGTCGCCGTGCGCCGGCTGCGTTCGGCATTGACGGTGTTTGCCCCGGCCTTGCCCGATCCGGCGCTGGCACCATTACGGGAGGCGTTGCGCTGGCTGATGAGTGAGCTGGGCCCAGCGCGGGACTGGGATGTATTCGTGACGGAAACTTTGCCGCCGCTGATGCGTGCCATGCCCGACCAGTCGTTGCAAAGCCTTGCCCGTACCGCGCAATTGCGTCGGGAGGCAGCGCGCACCGCGATGATTGCGGCAGTCTCGTCACGCCGGTTGACGCGCCTGCTGCTGGAAGCCGGGCGGATGTTGCTGCTGCGCCCATGGGAGCAGGCAATTGAACGGATCGGCTCAGCCTGGCAAGGCAGCCCCGCCACCGCCTTGGCCGAATCGGTGCTGGATCGGCGCCAGCACCAGTTATTGCGGCGTGGCCGGCATTTTGTCCGGCTGGATCCGGCGGCACGCCACCGCTTGCGCATTGCCACCAAAAAACAGCGCTACGCTGCCGAGTTTTTCGCTGAACTCTACCCGCCAAAAGTGACGCGGGCCTATATAAAAAACCTGGCCGCATTGCAGGATAATTTGGGCGCGCTGAACGACATCGCAGTAGCCGGTCGCTTGTTGAGTAATCTGCGTAGCCGCGGTGCGGTCAATCGCGCCTGGGCATGCGGCGTGATGCAGGGGTGGGTGGTAAGCCGCGCCCAGGTAAAAATCGCCGAACTTGAATCAGCATGGGGGCGCATGAAAAAAACTCGTCCGTACTGGCAAAAGCCGATACGAGGTTTGAAAGACTCCGGTTTTAATCCCGTAACAAGGAGGCGCTAGCATGTATGAATTTTTGGAAGCAGATATGGATTTGATCCTGTGGCGTCATGCCGATGCGGTAGATGGGCTGCCTGACATGGAGCGCGAACTCACTCCCAAAGGGCATAAACAGGCTGCACAGATTGCGGCATGGTTGAATGCGCGTTTACCCAAAAATGCCGTGATTCTGGTGAGCCCGGCGAAACGTGCGCAGCAAACTGCCGAAGCGTTGGGCAGGCCGTTCGAGACGGTAAAAAAAATCGCCCCGGGTGCCGATGCCATGAACGTAGTGCTTGCTGCCGGCTGGCCGGACGCGGGAGGTTGTGTGGTGTTAGTCGGCCATCAGCCCAGTCTGGGGCAGGCGGCAGCGCTGCTGCTGAGCGGTACTGAATCGAATTTTTCGATCAAGAAAGGCGGCTTGTGGTGGCTTACCAACCGGGTGCGTCAGGCCACGCAGCAAACCATGGTGCGCGCAGTGATGACGCCGGAATTGGTCTAAATTCCGGGTAGTATCTGTGCCAGGGCGGTGTGCAGCGCATCGGCAGTGAATGGTTTGCAGATATAGCCGCTGGCCCCCGCGTTGCGCGCTTCGGCAATATTCTCCGGCAGCGCCTCGGCGGTGACCATCAATACAGGCAGATGCCGGAGCGCTGAATCGCGGCGGATTTCACGTAACATCTCGATACCGGTCATGTTGGGCATGCTCCAGTCAGTAATCACCATATCGAAATGACCGGCATGCAGTTTTTCCAGCGCCGCAACACCATCTTCCGCTTCTTCGCATTGGATATGACCGATATCCCTAAGCAGGCTGCGCAGCATGCGGCGCATGCTGGAAAAATCGTCCACCACCAGGAATTTGAGTATTTTATCGGCCATAGCAGTTGCCCTTTTTGGGGCATTGTACCTTTCCCGATCTTCTGTGGCGGACTCTCGTTGAACTGGTTTCCGGGGGCGGTGTTATCGGGTAAACTGGCCGGATTTAAATTCAAGCGGATGATGGCATGTTAAAAGGCAGTTTGGTCGCCATTGTGACGCCCATGCAGGACGATGGCAGCCTTGATCTGGTGCGCTTGCGCGCGCTGGTGGATTGGCATGCTGCGCAGGGCACGGACGGCATAGTCGTGGTGGGCACCACGGGCGAGTCGCCCACGGTGAGTTATGACGAGCATTGCGCGCTGATTCGTGCCGTGGTCGAGCAGACTGCCGGACGTATGGCGGTGATTGCCGGCACTGGAGCGAACTCTACATCGGAGGCCATCGAGCTGACGCGCTGCGCCAAATCGGCGGGTGCGGATTATGCGCTGTCGGTGGCGCCTTATTACAACAAGCCCACGCAGGAGGGTTTATACCGCCATTTTAGAGCGATCGCCGAGGCCGAAGATCTACCGCTGATTCTTTACAATGTGCCCGGGCGTACGGTCAGCGACATCAGCAACGACACCACGCTGCGCCTGGCGGAAGTGTCCGGTATTGTCGGTATCAAGGATGCGACCGGCAGTATTGAGCGTGCCACCGATCTTGTTTTGCGCGCACCGGCCGACTTCGCCCTGTATACCGGGGATGATGCGACAGCGTTGGCATTCATGCTGATGGGCGGGCATGGCGTGATTTCGGTTACCGCGAATATTGCGCCGCGCGCCATGCATGAGATGTGTATTGCCGCCTTCAATGGGGAACTGTCGCAAGCGCGCGAACTCAATCAGCAGTTGTTCGGGCTGCACCAAAAACTGTTCGTCGAGGCCAACCCGATCCCGGTGAAATGGGCGCTGGCCGAGATGGGTCTGATCGGTGCCGGGATACGTTTGCCGATGACGCTGTTGTCTGCAGAGCACCACGATACATTGCGCCGGGCCATGCGCCGGGCCAATGCCATGTAAGTATTTTAAGGATTGGTAACCATGAAACGTAGCAAATTGTGGATGGCGCTGGTTAGCGCAGGTGTGGCACTGAGCGTTGCAGGCTGTGGCAGCATGGATGCTCTGAAATCGAAAAAGATCGACTACAAATCCGCCACGACGGTACCCACGCTGGAAGTGCCGCCAGACCTGACTGCGCCCACTGCCGACAGCCGTTACCAGGTGCCTGACCTCAATCCGCGCGGCAGCGCCACCTATTCGGCCTACAGCGCAGAGCGCAGCGAGAATGCCGGCACCGGGAAAAGTGAAATTCTGCCTACCCAGAACAAGGTGCGTATCGAACGTGCCGGTTCCGAGCGCTGGCTGATCGTCAATATGCCGCCGGAAAAAGTCTGGCCGATCGTCAAGGATTTCTGGCAGGAAAATGGTTTTGTGATCAACGTCGAGGATCCTCAAGCCGGCATCATGGAAACCGATTGGGCGGAAAATCGCGCCAAAATTCCTCAGGACATGATACGAAACCTCTTGGGCAAAGTCGTGGATAACCTTTACTCCACGCCTGAGCGCGATAAATTCCGTACCCGCCTCGAACGCACCACCAATCCACCGGGCGAAACCGAAATTTACATTAGCCATCGTGGCATGGCTGAAGTGTATACGGGTAATGGTTTTGAAGATAAGCACACGATCTGGCAGCCGCGCCCGGCTGATCCCGGACTGGAAGCCGAAATGCTGAGCCGTCTGATGGAGCGTTTCGGGGTGGAAAAAGCGCAGGCAAAGGCCATGCTGGCCGAGCAAAGCCAGCCTGATCGCGCGAAGCTTGTCCAGGCAAGCGGCGGTGCACCCATGTTGATACTCACCGATCCATTTGATCGCGCGTGGCGGCGGGTGGGGCTGGCGCTGGACCGCATCAACTTCACAGTGGAAGACCGTAACCGCGCCAAGGGAATTTATTACGTACGATATATTGATCCGCAGCAAGACGTGGAAACCAAGCAGAGCACAGGTTTGCTGAGCAAACTGGCGTTCTGGCGCAGTTCCAAGAAAACTGCGGCCAATGGTGACAAATACCAGGTTGAGGTATCTGAAAATCAGGCAGCCAATGGTTCGGAAGTCCGCGTAATGACCGCACAAGGTACGCCGGCAAAACCTGAAACCGCCAACAAGATCATCAAGCTGCTGCTCGAACAACTCAAGTAATGCGTTTTGCTTCCCTCGGCAGCGGCAGCGAGGGCAATGCCCTGGTTGTCGAGGTGGGGCATACGCGTATCATGCTCGACTGCGGTTTCGGTCTGCGTGACACGGTGCGCCGCCTGGCCGCCAAATCGCTGCAGCCCGAAGACGTTGATGCTATCGTCATTACCCACGAACACTCCGATCACATCGGCGGTACAGCGCGTTTTGCGCGTAAATACGGCATCCCGGTATGGATGACGCGCGGCACCCTGGCGGTATTCCGCAACCAGTGCGCGCAACTGCCCGAGGTACGCGAACTCGATAGCCATACTGCCTTCACCATCGGTGACATCGAAATTCATCCTTTTCCGGTACCGCATGATGCGCGTGAACCGGTGCAGTTCGTGTTCGGCGACGGCATGCACCGGCTCGGCGTGCTGACCGACGTGGGCGCCTCGACCATGCATATCGAAGCCATGCTGTCGGGTTGCGATGCGTTGGTACTGGAGTGCAACCATGATCGTGAGTTGCTCGACAACAGCGCCTATCCGCCTGGTCTGAAACGCCGCATCGCGGGGCGCTTTGGTCATCTCGACAACCAGGCCGCCGCGGCGCTTCTATCCAAACTGGATAACACGCGGCTGCAACATCTTGTTGCCGCCCATCTTTCCAAACACAACAATACGCCACAGCTGGCATTGCAGGCTCTGGCCGATGTGCTGGGTTGCATGCCCGACTGGTTCAGCCATGCCAGCCAGGACGAGGGGTTTGGCTGGCGCGAATTGCGTAGGGCTTGATCCACAGGCGGACAGATGCAAAGTTCACCTCCGATTTCACCTCGTCTGGTCGGCCTGCTGGCTGTAGCAGCTGGCGCTACGGTGGCCAATCTGTATTACAGCCAGCCCTTGCTGGTGGAGATTGCGGCTGACTTTGGTGTGCGCCCGGCAGCGGTGAGTGTGGTGCCCACTGCGACCCAGTTGGGGTATGCGGCAGGCTTGCTACTGCTGGTTCCTCTCGGCGACAGCATGGAGCGCCGGCGCCTGATCGTGGCGACTACCCTATGCGCAGTTTTGATGCTGTTTGGTGTGGCGTTCGCACCCACGCTGGGCTGGCTGACGCTGGCGAGTTTCCTGCTGGGAGCGGTGAGCGTGGTACCACAGCTGGCGGTGCCCTTTGCGGCACATCTGGCAGCGCCCGAGCAGCGCGGACGCATTGTCGGCATTGTGATGAGCGGGCTGCTGGTGGGCATCCTGCTGTCGCGCACTTTGAGTGGCTGGATCGGCGCTTATACAGGCAGCTGGCGCGATGTATATCTGCTGGCCATCGGGGTAATGCTGATGCTGGCGGTATTGCTGCAACGCAGCCTGCCGCGCCTGCCGCCGAGCCGACCGATTGCGTATACAGCATTGCTGGCTTCGCTGATCCATCTGGTGCGTAGCGAGCCAGTGCTGCGCCGCCATGCGCTGGTGGGGGGGTGCGGGTTTGCCACGTTCAGCGTGTTCTGGACCACGCTGGCGTTTCATCTGCATCACCTGTCGCCTGACTACGGCAGTGAAGTGGCGGGGATGTTCGGCCTCATCGGCGTCACCGGCGCACTCGTCGCACCGCTGGCCGGACGCCTTGCTGACCGCGTGTCAGCGCCGCTGCTGAACGGCGGCGCTTTGCTGCTGGTGCTGCTCGCGTTCCTGCTGATGGGGCTGACCGGGACCACGCTATTGGGACTGGCGCTGGGCGTGGTGTTGCTGGACGCCGGCGTGCAGGCCAGCCACCTGTCCAACCAGACGCGCATTTACGCGCTCCACCCCGATTTACGCAATCGTCTCAACGCCGTGTATATGGTGACGTATTTTCTGGGCGGCGCGGCAGGATCAGCGCTGGGCGGATATGCCTGGCAACATGCCGGATGGCTGGCGGTGTGTGCCGTGGGCGCCGGGTTTGCAGTGGCGGGTATGTTTGCATTATTTCTGGTCGGGCGCGCAAACCCGGTAGCGCACTGACAGATAGCATGCGTATGCTGTAGAATAAGCGCTTGATTTATCAGGAGCAATACGCATGGCTTTTTCCGATCTCGGCCTGGTGCCAGAGATACTCCGCGCTGTAGAAGAGTGCGGTTATACCGAACCCACGCCGGTACAGGCGCAGGTCATCCCGGTTGCGCTCACCGGTTGCGATGTGATGGCCGGCGCGCAAACCGGCACTGGCAAGACCGCCGGATTTACCCTGCCGCTATTGAGCCGCCTGGCGCCTTACGCCAGTTCCAGCCCATCCCCCGCACGCCATCCAATCCGCGCACTGATCCTCACCCCTACGCGCGAACTGGCGCTGCAGGTGGAAGAGAGCGTGCACCGCTATGGCAAGTATCTGCCGGTGCGTATTACCGTGGTGTACGGCGGCGTGAACATTAACCCCCAGATTGATATGCTGCGCAGTGGTGTGGATATTCTGGTCGCCACGCCGGGGCGCCTGCTCGATCACGTGCAAAACAAAACGCTCAACCTGTCGCAGGTACAAATGCTGGTGCTGGATGAAGCCGATCGCATGCTGGACATGGGTTTCATGCCCGACTTGCGCCGCATCATCGCGTTGCTGCCGGTTGCGCGCCAGAACATGATGTTCTCCGCCACCTTCTCCGGCGAGATCAAGAAGCTCGCCGACAGCATGATGAACAACCCGCAACTGATCGAGGTGGCGGGTCGCAATACAGCAGCCGAGACGGTCACGCAAAGCGTGCTGCCGGTGCACAAGGAGCGCAAGCATGCGCTATTGGCGCACCTGATCAAAACCCGCGAGCTGCGTCAGGTGCTAGTGTTCTGCGGCACCAAGATCGGCGCTAACCGGCTGGCGCAGCATTTGTGCCGGGATGGCATTCCGGCCAACGCCATTCATGGCGACAAAACGCAGCAGGCCCGGGTGGAAGCGCTGGATCAATTCAAACAAGGTGCGATTCAGGTGCTGGTAGCGACCGATGTCGCCGCGCGTGGGCTGGATATTGATCAGCTGCCGTGCGTGGTGAATTACGACCTGCCGCACGCGGCGGAAGACTATGTGCATCGCATCGGCCGCACCGGCCGCGCGGGTGCCAGCGGCATTGCACTGTCGCTGGTGGCGGAAGACGAGTTGCGTTACCTGGCCGATATAGAACGGCTGCTTAACACCAAAATCGCCTCCGAAATCATTCCCGGTTTCGAGCCTGAGTTGGGAGCCATGCCGGAACCGGCGCGGCCACCGCGTGCTCGTAGCGAGCGCCCCGCACCACCGCCACGCGAGCCGCTGGCGGGCAGCCCTCCACCCCGGCGCGAACGTGAGGATATCGAAGTGCCCGATACGCCGCTCAGCGTGCGTGCTAAAGAATCTGCCGGAAGCGCACGCAAACAGGTCGCTGCCTTATTCCGGCCACCCGTGAATTCGAGCCGCTAACAACCTTCCGTACATGATTGAACTGGTTGTTGTGGCCGCCCTGGGCGGGCTTGCCTGGTTCTGGCTGGATAGCTTGAAAACTCGCGAAATCGCCATCGCCGCCGCGAAGCGCGCGTGCAATGCCGACGCCGTGCAACTGCTCGATGATACCGTGGCGGTGGCGTCAATTCGCCTGGCACGCAATCCGAGTGGACAAGTCAGTCTGCGGCGTTTCTACCGTTTTGAATTCAGCGATACCGGAGATAACCGCCGCGGCGGTGTGGTGCTGATGCTGGGCAGCGCGGTGGAGACGGTCAGGCTGGGGAATGTTTGGACGGTTTAAGAGCTGCTGTTTTGCTACGTCAGTAGGGAAGAGCAGGGCGCCTCCCCGAGGCTCCGCTAAAGGTTCACACCAAAGTGGAGTAGCAGGGACGATATCCCATGCAGAATATGGAATCAGAATTCGTATTCCACCTGTAGTCGGAAGGTATTGTGTGGGGTAGCTTGTGTTGTACCAATCAACCATGCGGCGTTGTACTTGATCGCATTGCGTCCACCTAGCCCCAAAGGGATTTTACCGAAAATGGCGGGGCCGAGTTTATGTTCCTGTTCATTGGAAGGCGCCCACTTATTCCATACACCCATTTCTCCGAATCCCTGTAAGCCAAACTCGAATTGTTTTTTCCAGCGATACTTGGCTTGCCATTGATATTGGAATACGGTTGTAGTCGCGGTGTTGTTGCCGCCGAATTTACTTTCTAACAACAGGTTAGCGTTTAATTGCAGCTTGTTGATTTCGGTCTGGAACAAGGGGCCTATCTTGAACTCGGATGGTTCACCTTGAATATTGAGCGGATATTCCAACTCCGTGATCAGACCGACCTCCACTGGATATTTCCCTGTCTCGGTCAACTGGAATTTATTTTCCCACTCCATGATATTCAGTCTTGGGTTTGCACCTGATTGTTCGGTTTTCAGATACAGCTCGGTAAACCAGTATGTTGTAGCGCCATAACCGAAACCAAGCGAGCCTACCTGAGCGGTGTCTCCAGAGGGTTGCTTAGCCGTACCGAATTTGAAGTCAATTTCCTTTTCTCCATACTCAACCATGGGTGTATAGACATAGTCAGCCGGACCGGCGAAGACGGGGGCGGAGAGCAATGCGCTCAAGAAGAGAGTTAGACTGCTTCTTTTCATTAATTCGTTCCTTTTTTGACTGTAGATTGAAGTTGGCGGGTGGCCCATTTCATACCTAGCGCAATAGTGATCAGTGTAAAAACATAAAAAATCAGCTGCATACCGGCTGGTCTCGGGTCGTAACCAATTAAACTATGGAGCAACATACCCGGTATGGAATTCATGGGCAGCATCGCTGAAGTGTCCCAAAGCGGTGTGGCAAGGCCAGGCAATAAATCGGCCTGGATGAGGAAATGCGCGGCTTGGGAAGACATGCCTGCGGCCAGAAGCAATACCAGTACTCCAGTTGCGGTAAAAAACCAGCGCATTGGAACTCGTAGCAGGCCGGCATAAAGGGCATAACCGACGGCTACGCCACCCAGGGCCCCGGCCAAACCACCCAGTAATAGTGCCGACGCGCCCGCGCCTTGTGACGTCGAGACGCCATACAAAAACAGCACGGTTTCAGAACCTTCGCGCAACACTGCCAATCCGACCACTACGAGCAAAATTGAAAGTTCTTGTTGCCCATCACGAATAGCGTTGCCCACGTTTTTCGCCTCGGCGGCCAAAGCCGCGCCGTGTGACGACATCCAGATGTTGTGCCAGGCTAGCATCAGCACGGCGATACCCAGCACCAGTGCATTGAATAGTTCTTGCCCGATGCCGTTCACCAGCCCCGCGATCATATCTGTAGAAGCGGCCACCAGAGCAGATCCTGCCAGACCGGCCAGAAGACCAGCGGCCAGCCAGCGGTTACGGCCTGGTATCGAGCGCGTCGCAGCAGCAATAATGCCGATGAGAATCGCAGCCTCGAGCACTTCACGAAAAACAATAATGGCGGTTGCGAACATATCGGTTTTTCTCCGGTTACTTGGCGACAATCACGCCTTGAGCAGTTTTTGCATTGAATTCGCCGAAAAAACGGTAACTTCCAGGGGCGAGCGGGCCGATGTAAATTGTGGTTGTTGATTTGCCGGCAATCACTTTCTCGCGGTTGAGATCGTAGCTCTCGAATTCCTCCGGCGTTGTGTCGCGGTTTTCAACCAAAAGTTTGATCTTCTTGCCTGCTGGAACAGCAAGTTCTACCGGTTGAAAGCGATGGTTCTGGATCACCAATGCGTACTCCCCATCGGCAGCTATGGAAGTTGGGGAATAAATTATTGCCGCCGCAGTGGCGGCAACGGTGCAAGTTTTCCAGTAAAAGGAAAGTGTGTTTTGAATAAAATTCATAAGAGCACCTTGGATTTGATGATTTGTTTACACGTCAATAATGATAACCGTTCTCATTATATAGAGTAATGGTTATCAATTGCAATATGTGGAGAGGACGCCGTCTTAAAATAAAGGATGAACGTAAGAACCAAAGAGTTATTTACAGATTTTGGAAAACCGTAAAGCTAGAGAATGAATGGTATCGAGAGAATAAAGACAGGTTGAATAGCCCCGTTCGGCCGGCTCGTAAATTTTGCAGAAAATGCCAGTTGGAGCCATAGTCTGGGCGAATTCAGCCATGGATACACCTTTAGTGCACCTCCGCCTGAGCATATTAAAGCGGAGGCAACTGAAAGTTTGCTAAATCGCCCAGCCGGGCGAGTCAGAATGAAGCGGATAAAGCGTGAAATTTTACAAAATTAATGTTACATGGCCTCTATTTCCAGCACCGCCAGACTGATATGTTTGCCCAGTTGATCATTAAATCCTGACCAGTTCTTGTATGCGCCGAGCTTGGTTGCCACGGCATCTTTCATCTCGTAATCACTTTTTCCGGCATCGTATTGATGTCGCACTTCAGACATGAGTGCGACCATGTAATCGCGATAGTTTTTTACCATTTTCGCATCGGCGCTTTTGCCGTGACCCGGAACATAATGTTTGGCTTTGGTCGCGATGGCGCGGTCACAGGCGGCGATGCTGCCTTTAAAGGTGCCGTCATCCAGTCGCGCAATGCGACCATTCAGTACATTGTCGCCAGTGAATACCACGCCATCCTGCACCACTTCAATCATGATGTCGGTTTTGCTGTGCGCATTTTCCGGGGCCAGGATGTGGAAAGTTATGCCGCCGGTGGTGAAGCGCTGGTTTTCCGTCACTGCAACCGTGGGAATCACGGCGCGCGTGCCCTTGGTATACCCTTGGGTGAGTCGTTCCATCAAGCCTGTCCATACCTCGGCCTCACCGGCCTGGGCCTTGCGGATCATTTCCGGGTGCGCCATCAGTTGCGCCTTGGGATAGGCTTCCAGAATGGCCTGGTTGCCGAGCCAGTGGTCGCCGTGTATGTGTGTATCAAGTACATGGGTGACGGGCTTGCCGGTGAGCTTGCGTACCTGGCGCAATACCATGCGCCCCGCTTCAAGGCTGGAACCCGGGTCGATGATCACAACGCCGTTATCCGTAATGACGAAGCCGGGGTTGTTCATGAAGCCCTGATTGGCGACGGAAGGCTCGCCCAGCGGGCCATGGATGACGTAGGTGTGCGCCGCAATCTTGTCGGCCGGGTAGTCGCGAACCATGTTTTCGGCGGCATCCGCAGCGCTCAGTGGTAGAAACAATAGTGGCGCGAACACTCGGCACAAGGCGTGAATTATTTTCATGATGGGTCTCCTCTTTGCATTATCAGGCCAAGTTACATAGTGCCGTACTGTTCGACAGGGCGATATGGTATGGCACTACCACCATTTTTCGAAAATGATGCGGCTGGCGGGCACGGCAAGGCTACCCAGTAGGCTGCTGACATCTTCCACCATGCCCGGCGGCCCGCACAGATAGTAGAGTGTGTCGCGACTCATGCCGGCGCTTTCGAGCAGGTCGGAGTCCATGCGCCCGGTACGCCCATGCCAGTTGTTATCGGGCTGGGTGACGGTGACCAGGCTGCGCAGATTGGGGTGATGCCGGATCAGCTGTTCAATTTCATTGCGGAACAGGAATTCATCCGGGCTGGGAATGCTATATACCAGCGTGGCTTCGGTGCCGGGCACTGCGTCGGCAATATAGCGAAAAATGCTGATGAGCGGCGTGACGCCGACACCAGCGCCCACCAGTACCACGCGCTGACTCATTTCCGGCTGGTAGACGAAAACTCCCTGGCCGCCGGAAATGCGCACGCTATCGCCAATTTTGGCATGTTCATGCAGCCAGTGCGTGACAGGGTGGCGTGTGCTGGATTTGATTGCCAGTTCCAGGCTGTCGGTGATTACAGGCGACGAAGTCATCGAATAGCCGCCAACCTGGACTGCACCATCTATTTCTACATACAGGTCTATCCACTGGCCGGCGAGAAAGCGGAACGGGGGAGTGTCTACACCGAGCCGGAACGATTTGACGCTTGGAGTTTCTTGCTGGATGTGCGTGATAATTGCGTTAAACAAGGCTGTCCCCGGCTGGTTATTATGGTTATGGTCGCATAGATTGTCCGGAACACAGTTACTTCTTCACCTCGAAATCAAGAGCAGCCGAATTGATGCAATAACGCAATCCGGTCGGTGCCGGACCGTCTTCGAATATGTGCCCGAGATGGCTGCCGCAGTGACGGCAATGTACTTCAGTGCGCGGCATGAGCAGGCTGTTGTCATGGCTGGTTTCCACGGCAGACTGGATGATCGGTTGCCAGAAACTTGGCCAACCCGTGCCTGAGTCGAATTTGGTATTCGCGTCGAATAAAGGCGCGCCGCAGCATGCACATCGGTAGGTGCCCGCATCCTTGAGATTCCAGTATTTGCCGGTAAAGGCGCGCTCGGTACCATGCTCTCGGCAGATATGGTATTGCTCGGGGGTGAGCTTTTCGCGTAAAGCCTGTTCGTCCAAAGGTGATTTTTCAGTCATTTTGATTCCTTTTATCCAAGTGGAATTATGATCATAAATGGGTGACTAATGGCAAGAAGTCAAATTTCACGGTTTTGACATTGACAAGAGCGCCTGTTGTGATCTATATTCTGTTTACAGTTTAGATTTAGTCTAATCTGTTCGATGCTTGTATTCCTAGAGCTTCGCGTTACCTGAACGTTACCTGAGGAGAATTACCATGCAACTCAAAGGTTCAAAAACTGAAACAAGTCTGAAAGAAGCGTTTGCCGGTGAATCTCAAGCCAACCGCCGTTACCTGTATTTTGCAGCAAAAGCCGACGTGGAAGGCCAAAATGACGTTGCCGCAGTATTCCGTTCTACTGCCGAAGGTGAAACCGGCCACGCGCACGGCCATCTGGAGTACCTGGAGGCCTGCGGTGACCCGGCTACCGGACTGCCTATCGGCGCTAGCCGCGACAATCTGAAAGCATCTGTCGCCGGGGAAACGCACGAATACACGGACATGTATCCAGGCATGGCTAAAATTGCGCGTGAAGAAGGTTTTGATGAAGTTGCCGACTGGTTTGAAACCCTGGCCAAGGCTGAGCGTTCCCACGCTGGTCGTTTCCAGAAAGCGCTGGACGCACTGGTTGACTAAAGTCTGATCATTGCGGCTGTGATTAGCGCAATTACACTGCGGGCTGTGGCGGCTGCTTGCTAGCTGCGGCTCGCAGGTTTTAATCCTATTTTGCATTCAGAGAACAAAAATGACCGTGCGCGAAGGCAATCTACAAGCTCCTACCCGGCATCCGCTGGATTGGCAAAACCCCGAATTTTATAATGAAGCAGCACTGTTCCACGAAATGGAACGCGTATTCGATTTGTGCCATGGCTGCCGCCGCTGCGTGTCGTTGTGTACAGCTTTCCCGACGCTATTTGATCTGGTGGATGAATCGTCCACGCTGGAAGTGGATGGTGTTAACAAACAGGATTACTGGAAGGTGGTGGATCAATGCTACCTGTGTGATCTGTGTTACATGACCAAATGCCCCTATGTGCCGCCGCATCCATGGAACCTGGATTTCCCCCACACCATGTTGCGTGCCAAGGCGGTCAAGTTCAAACAGGGTGAAACAAAATTCCGCGACAAGCTACTCTCCAGCACAGATGCCATGGGGAAGCTGGCTTCCATCCCGGTAGTGGTGCAGGTTGTCAATGCGGTGATGAACAATACTACCGCACGCAAACTCATGGATGACCAGTTGGGTATCCATCGAGATCAGGTATTGCCGAAATACGACAGTGCCAAATTTCGCAGCACCGCGCGTCCTGATAACAGCTTTGCCAGCCGCGAGGGTGCGCAGACGCCAGGTAAAGTAGCCATATACGCAACCTGTTATGTGAACTATAACGAACCAGGTATCGGTCATGATTTGTTAAAAATACTCGCGCACAACGAAATTCCCAGCGTGCTGGTAGAAAAAGAATCCTGCTGCGGGATGCCTAAACTGGAACTGGGTGATCTGGAAACCGTGGAAAAGCATAAGAACGTCAATATTCCGCACTTGGCCAAACTGGCGCACCAGGGCTATGCCATTCTCACCGCAGTCCCGTCATGCACGCTGATGTATAAACAGGAACTGCCGCTGATGTTCCCCGATGACGCAGATGTGCAGGCGGTGAAGGCGGCAATGTGGGATCCGTTCGAGTACTTGATGGCACGCCAGGCAGATGGTTTGCTCAAGACCGATTTCGTCAAGCCGCTGGGCAAGGTTGCCTACCATGTGCCTTGTCACCAACGTGTGCAGAATATCGGCAATAAGACCCGCGACAGTCTGAAACTGGCGGGTGCCGAAGTTACCATGGTGGAGCGTTGCTCCG
>JANMKH010000074.1:0-6832 GCA_031371965.1 Sulfuriferula sp. | reverse complement strand
ATGGCGTTATATTTGCATGCCGCCTTGGCCTTGTCGGCGTCCGGCGTACCGATAATGGATTTATCCAGTACATAGCGCATCGGATAAGCCATTTTGTTGGGCAGATAAGCCACCTTCATTGTGTTCAACCCGTAATTGAACGGGTTGGGTATCTCGGCCTCCACTACCTTGGCGCAATCGCCGCAGGCAGTACAGTTGGCGTTGACATAACGTGGCGTAATTCTGATGGTGGCGGTGTAGTCGCCTTTGGCGCCGGTAATGCCGGTTACCTCCGCCATGGTCAGCAGACGGATACGCGGATTGGACTTGAGCCGGCGCAGGTTGATCTCCAGGCCGCAAATCGGATGACACAGTTTGGGAAAATAGCGGTACAGCTGAGAAGTACGCCCGCCAATAGCCGGATTTTTCTCCACCAACACCACATTCTTGCCGGTTTCTGCTGCTTCCAATGCGGCAGTCATACCGGATATGCCGCCACCGACGACCAGGATGGTCTCGTTTGTTGCCACGACTTCCGTCATCAGGTCTCCTTCATTCAAACGGATAAAGTGTCAGTCGATTACGACGAACACTAGAATTTGCGGGAAGCCGCTTGAGCAGTCTTTTTCACCGGTAAAAAACTTGTTTGGCACACTCCCGAACTGCGGTGAATATTACTCTGAACCACGCAGGCGATCCACAGCAGGCCGGGGTAAATTCAATTGAAAATTCTTATCCCGAAATAGAGGGGGTGAATTGCAGCGAATGCTTATGCTGATATTGTTGTAGTCAACAAGGCGCTTCCAGCATATCTTAATTCGGGATTCCGGTGGCTACAGTCAGATTGATACTGGTTAGAGTAGTTCCCGGGGTAAATCACCAACCAAGCTGAGGAGATGTGTCACATCGTTCATGTCTTCAATGACGCATTTTCCATCTTCCAAAGTGAAAGTGGTCATTGAAGCGTTCTCGATACGGATGTTCCGAAATGCGGAAAGCGGTTGGCCCAGCGCTTCCAGCACCGCCATCCTGGCGACACCATCGTGGGCGATTGCCAGAACAGTTCCAGACTGCCCGGCCGTATGCTCAAGAAACGACTGCACGCGCTGCTGCATGTCACTAAGCGATTCTCCACCGGGAAATGTGACTTGATCAGGGTTTCGCTTCCACTGGCGCAACAGCTCGGGCCATTTCTGCTTGACCGTTGCCTGTTGCAACCCTTCCCATTCACCGTAGGCAAGCTCCATCAGACGGTGATCGGTGGTAACCGGGAGATTGAGCCGGGTAGCAATAATATGCGCCGTTGCCTGGGCCCGCATTAACGGGCTTGCCACGATACTGATCTCATCGCTTGCTGCAAATCGCCCGGCAAGGGCCTGGGCTTGCACCTCTCCACGCGCCGAGAGCGGCGGATCACTATGCCCTTGATAGCGACCGTCCTGGTTCCAGGTTGTTTCGCCATGTCTTGCCAGCATCAATCTCATTAAATACCGATCCTGAGCAAATTGAACGGATGCGAAATCACTCAGTAACGCCAGGCTACGCCAAACACCCATCGGTTGCCGGAATGGATGCCCTGACCTGCCAAGTCGGCCTCATACTCGATGATCGGCCGTATGTTCTTGGTCAGTGAAAAGCGCAACCCCAGTCCGCCTCTAAGCAGGTTATACACTTCCGAAGCATTTGGATTTTCGCTGGATGGAAGTGCAGTGTTTACGCCAAAGGTTCGCGCGCAGAACAGAGAACCAAAGATGTCCACGTTCTGAAACAGCCGGGTACCCGCGTCTGCGGTAGCACGCCACTGCGTCACGCTGCTGTTGAAAAACATGCGCGGTCCGATGGAAAAACTTCCATACGCAAGCCGCTGGCCGAATTGGTGCTTGATGCCGAACTGATAGTCCGGTTCTATTGCAGTGTGGCCCACACCCAGCTGCGGGTTGCTCGAGGTCGATCCTGTAGGCAGAATAATATTTAAAGCAATGGCATCGGCAAAAACCTCACCCTGTCTTAATCCGCGCACCAGGCCGATCTCCTGATCCTGCAAACCGGATGCGGTGTAAGTCGTGCTTTTATTTTTCTTCGTTTTAGTCTTGCTATCTTGTGCTGCACGCAAGTCATATTGCAGCGCCCATCCGTCTCCCAGGCCGTGTTCTCCGGTTACTTTGAGTTGCGTCTCGGAAATTTTTGAAGTGCTGGGAAACGTTTCGCTGCCAAAGTGCGATGAAGAGAACGTGCGATCAGAACGGTAGAGGCGCAGTACCGGTTTGACTTTTCCCGTTCCCGCCGCAGGAATCCAGGGGTCTGCGCTGGCGGGAAAAACAATCAGGACTGGCGCCAATGCAATCAGCATCCTGACGCCTATTTTTATATGCATTTTTATTCTGGGCCTCTCTTTGTTGTGTGCAAAATCTGTGCTTGTCCTGGTGTGACTCAATTGGACAGTGCGACAGCACTGCGACCGCTATTCCATAGATCGAAATAACGCCCGTTCTGGGCCAGCAGCTGCTCGTGCGTCCCCATTTGCACGACATGACCCTGGTCAAGCACAAGAATGGTATCGGCACCGGTAACGGTTGCCAGTCGATGTGCGATGATGAGCGTGGTGCGGCCGACGGTGAGGCGTCGTAATGCTTCCATCACGATGCGCTCGGTAAACGCATCCAGACCGCTGGTGGGTTCGTCCAGAATGACAATAGGCGCATTGCGCAACATTGCCCGCGCGATCGAAACACATTGGCGCTGTCCTCCGGACAATGTCGCGCCGCGTTCTCCCACCATCGTGTCATAGCCGTCTGGCAAACCTTCGACCAGTTCGTGAATACCCGCCGCCTGCGCCGCGGCGATAGCCTCGTCGCGACCCGCGCCTGCCAGACCGTAGGCGATGTTTTCCCAGATCGCACCGGAGAACACCAGCGCTTCCTGCAACACCAATGCGACCTGACTGCGCACGAAATCCAGCGCCAGTTCGCGCAGATCATGGCCGTCCAGCATGACCTGGCCGCTGAGCGGATCGTGGAAACGTGGAATCAGACTCACCAATGTGCTCTTGCCAGCACCGGTCGCACCGACGAGCGCCACTGTCTGACCCGGTTTGACGTGGAACGAAACATTCTGCAACACCATATCGCCAGGCTGGTAGCCGAAACTCACCGAGCGAAACTGCAATTGCCCTTTGCAGGAGGACGGGGTGACCGCATTGGCTGCTTCGCGAATTTCCGATGCTTCCAAGAATACCTCGCCAAGGCGCTCCGCTGCTGCCGAGGCCTTGCCGACCACACCCGCTATCTTGGCAAACTGCCGCATCGGAGAAGCCATGCCGCGCAGGTAGGCGAGAAACACCAGCAGTTCGCCCGCCGTAATGCTCCCCGCCAGCACCCGGGTAGCGCCATACCAGACCGCCGCCCCGGTTGCCAGGGCCATCACCAGGCCTACCAGCGGGGTGAACTGCACCTGCAAGTCGCTCGCTTCCAGGGTAGCATCCAGACTTTTCTCGGCCTGTTCGGCAAAGCGCTCATCCTCGTGCGATTCCCGGCCATAGGCTTGCACAACATGAACATTGGCAATGATCTCCTGCACTTTCCCCCACAACTCACCTTCTTTCTGGCGCGCGTGCCGGAAGGCAATCCGCAGGCGAGTGCTGTAACGTTGCATGATGAACAGCAGCAAGGGCACCACCGCCATCACCACCAGCGCAAAGCGCCAGTCAACCATCAGCATGACGACGATCATTCCAACCATGGTCAGCAGATGCGCAGACAGGTTGGTGCCCGCCGACACCACGAAATCCTGCAGCGTCTGGATATCTCCACCCAGCCGGGCCATGATGTCGCCGCTTTTTTGGCGGCGATGAAAGGACAGGGAAAGCCGCTGCATGTGGGCAAACAGATCGCGCCGTATGTCGAAGATGGCGTGCTGTCCGGTACGCAACAGCAATCGGTTGCCCCAATAGCTGAGCGCAGCATCAATTAAACCCAGGGCAAGCATGGCTATCCCCAGGGTATTGAGCAGCGCCAGGCTATGGCTGGGGTCAGGCAAAAATCCGCTCAATCCATGCGGCAGCGGCTTCTGGAATATGACGCTGTCAATAATGAACTTGAGCGGCCATGGCGCAAGCAAGAGCACCACGGCCTTCGCTGCCATGAATAAACCAGCGGCACTGAGCGCCGCTGTATACGGCCGCAAATAGCCGCGCAGATCCCACAGAGAAAACGTACGGCGTCCCGCTGCACCGACTTCTGTCATCGCCCGCTACCGGCTGCGCGGGGTTGGCGCAAACGCATCATGATTTCAGTTGCACGTAAGGCCGTCTTGTCCCAACCGAAATCTTCACGCGCCGCCGCTGCTGCGGCACGACTCATGGCCCGCAGCTTCGATGCATCATTCAACAATTCAATCACCTGGTCTACGAATACGTCACGATCTCCCGGTGGATACAGCAAGCCCGTCACGCCGTCCTGTAGCAGGTCGATCAGTTGGCCCAGCCGCGGGGCGACAACCGGTCGCCCGGCAGCCATAGATTCGACCACTTTCAGGGGTGAGAAATAGAAACCATCCTGCGCGGTATAGGGTGCCACCGTGATATCCATGGCGGCCAGATAAGCAGGAATATCGGCATGCGGGATACGCCCGGTAAGGATGACCCGTCCATGCAGTTGATCGCGCGCTACCCGTGCCTGCAGATCAATCAGGGCGGGCCCCTCTCCCACCAGCAGCAACGCAGCATCGGGACGGCGCGTCAGGATGTCGGTAAAGGCATCGAGCAAAAAATCCAGGCCATGCCACGGCTTCAGGCTGCCGATAAACCCGATCACCGGCCTGCTGTCGAGTTCATAACGCTTACGGACTGGCCCTCCGTCGACGCCGGGATGAAAGCGGCTGGTGTCTACCCCATTGGGCAACACGGTAACGCGCTCCCCCGACGCGCCGCGCGACAGCGCGTGTTCCCTGACCGCCGCAGACACTGCGATGACATGGTCGGAACGGCACAGGGTTTCAGTCTCGGTTGCATTCGCCAGGGCTTTCAGACGCAGCCCCCGGAAGCGTTCCTGTTCTTCCGCCAGCGGCGCATTCACTTCGAGCATCAAGGGAATATTCAGAGCAGTCGCAACCTGCCCCCCGGCCCGGTGAAACAGCGCATAACGCTCATACAGCAGATCCGGTTGGACACCGGCTTGATCCAGCGCCATCAGCACGCGCGCGGCCAGTTTGCGGTCGCAGGCGAGCTTGCCGAGTTCGCGCTGCAAAGTCTGATCTTTTTCCTCATTTCCCATACCGAGCTGCGTCGCTTCCAGCGCCATTTCGTCCGCGCTTTCATCCGGCGGCAACTCGATCATGCGCACCGGAGGGCAAGGATTCCCGGTACCCTGTTTGGCGCACAATAGCGTCACCTCATGCCCCAATCCGGCCAGAGCGGAAACGAATTCACGTACATGGACCGAGGCGCCCTTGTCGCCCAGCACAGGAATGCCGCGATCGGCACAAAGATAGGCGATTTTCATCAGCGCGCGCCTACCTGAAGCAGGGTTTGCACGGCCTTGGTGGTCTCCCAGCATTCGAAGCTATCCTCCATTTTGCGGCGCGCTGCCACAGCCAGGCTTTGGCTTTTGGCCGGATCGTTTAACAGGCGTTCTATTGCATCCGCCAAGGCGGCCGGATCCTTGGGTCCCACCAGCAGTCCGGTGTGTCCATCCTCCACCAACTCGGGGATACCGGAAACACAGGTCGATACCACCGGCAAGCCGGCAGCCATGGCCTCTGCCAGGACATTGGGAATCCCGTCCCGGTCGCCGTCTTCCATGACTTGCGGTGACAGCGCAAATACACTGGCTTGACCATAAAATGCAACCAGCCGGTCATGCGCCATCGCGCCGAGCAGGGTCACCGTGTCTGCCAGACCAAGCTTGCTGATTTGGCGCTCAAGTTCACCGCGCAGCGGCCCTTCACCCACAATGGCACAGCGAAACTTGACGCCGCGCGCTTTCATCAACTGGCAAGCCGAAATCAGATCATTCAGCCCTTTTTTCGGCACCAGACGGCCGACCGACAAGATCAGCGGAACCGACAGGGCGATGGGGATAATCTTCGCAGCACGGTTCCCGTCACTTGTTGCTGCCTTTGCGTTACCCGTCGGAAAAGGGAACGCAGCCAGATCTATACCATGATAGACCAGATGAATTTTGTGCCAATCCTGTTGTGGCAGAAAACTCTGCAGGTATTCAAGATTGTGGCGCGTGCAGGTCAACACAAAGCTTGCCGAATCAATGCGCCGGCGCAGTACTTTTTTCGGCGTCAGGTAAAGATCCTTGGCATGCGTGGTAAAGCTGTACGGAATATTGCACATCACGCTCACCAGACGGGCGACGATGGCGGGCGCATTGGCAAAGTGCGCATGCAGATGCTGGATCTGCTGCTGGCGACAGGCAACAGCCATGTATCCGGAACGCAGGAATTGCTTCCATACGCTAAACGGGCGGCGCGACAGCATGGACCACCAAAACGCCAGCCCGACCGCATGCATATAGCGCAACGGTGCCGTCAACAGCATCGCGGCATGCGCCTTGGCCACAGCCGGAATTTTCGCTGCCCAGGCCTCGGGAAAATAGGTGACAGGCGCCTGCAGCTCCAGTACCGCCGGATGCGACAGCGCCTCTTCCGGACGCATCAGCGAGAACACATGCAGTTGCGTGCCCAGCCGCTCCAGCGCGCGCATCTCGTTGAGAATAAAAGTTTCCGATAGCCGTGGATAGCGTTTCAGCATGTAGCCGATGGTCCGGGATGCAGTCTGTGTCATCGCATTGCTCCGATCGCTGACATGCGGTTGATGCCCAGCAATTCATCCAGGGCGCTGCCGACG
>JANMKH010000029.1:0-2351 GCA_031371965.1 Sulfuriferula sp. | reverse complement strand
CACGATCTTGCAACGCAACTCGACCAGTTGTGCATCAATACCCTGCGCACGCTTTCCATCGACGCCGTGCAGCAGGCGCAGTCCGGGCATCCCGGTACGCCCATGGACGCCGCGCCGACGGCCTACTGTCTGTGGCAGCGTATTCTGCGCTACGACCCGGAAGATCCCAACTGGCCGAACCGCGATCGCTTCGTGCTGTCGTCCGGTCACGCCTCGATGCTGCTGTATAGCCTGCTTTATCTGTGCGGGGTCAAGGCGATGAGCCCAAGCTATGAACAGGCCGGCGGTCTGGCGGTGACGCTCGACGATATCAAGCACTTTCGTCAGGCCGGCAGCCGCTGTACCGGCCATCCCGAGTATGGTTGGACCTCCGGCGTGGAGACCACCACCGGGCCGCTTGGGCAAGGCGTGGCGACCAGCGTCGGCATGGCCATCGCGGAACGCTGGCTGGCGGCCACCTACAACCGCCCCGGTTACGCTCTGTTCGAGCATAAGGTGTATGCCCTGTGCGGCGACGGCGACATGATGGAAGGGGTCAGCAGCGAGGCCGCGTCCCTGGCCGGCCACCTCCAGCTTGCCAACCTGTGCTGGATTTACGACGACAACCACATCAGCATCGAAGGCTCGACCGGCATCGCTTTCACCGAGGATGTGGCGGTGCGCTTTCTCGGCTACGGCTGGAATGTCACGCGTGTCGCCGATGCCAACGACCTGGAGCAGTTGACGCGTGCCTACAACACTTTTCTCGATACCCGTGACCGTCCCACCCTGATCATCGTGCAGAGTCACATCGGCTATGGCGCACCGCACAAACAGGACAGCAAGGATGCCCACGGCGAGCCGCTCGGCGCGGAAGAGGTGCGTCTGGCGAAGGAATTCTACGGCTGGGATCCTGACGCCCAGTTTTATGTGCCGGATGGCGTTGCGGAATATTTCCGCGAGCAGATGGGCCGCCGCGGTGCCAAGCTACACACAGCCTGGGAGAAACTGTTCGCGGCCTATCGCAAGCAGTACCCGGATCTCGCAGAGCAGATCGATTGTATGCAGCGCCGTGACTTGCCCGCAGGCTGGGACAGCGCGCTGCCGGTCTTTCCGGCCGATGCGAAGGGCATGGCGACGCGCGATTCATCGGGCAAAGTGCTCAACGCCATCGCCGCAAAAATGCCGTGGCTGCTGGGCGGCGCGGCAGATTTGGCGCCGTCGACCAAGACGCATTTGAACTTCGAGTTTGCCGGCGATTTTCAGGCGCCGGGCGAAGCGGGCGAGGCGGGCAACTACGGCGGACGCAATTTTCACTACGGCGTGCGCGAGCACGCGATGTGCGCCATCACCAATGGGCTGAGCCTGTCGAATCTGCGCCCCTACGCCGCGAGTTTCCTGGTTTTCACCGACTATTGCCGCGCTGCGCTGAGGCTGGCCGCGATGATGGAGATTCCGGTCATCACCATCTGGACGCACGATTCGATCAGCATGGGCGAGGACGGGCCCACCCACCAGCCGGTCGAACAACTCGCGTCGTTGCGCGCGATGCCCGGCATGATGGTATTGCGCCCGGCGGACGCCAACGAAGTAGTGGAAGCGTGGCGCGTGATCATGCAGTTCAAGGATCGCCCGGTGTGCTTGGTGTTGACGCGGCAGGCGCTGGCGACGCTGGACCGTAGCCAGTACGCATCGGCAAGTGGTGTGGCGCGCGGCGCCTACGTGCTCGCCGACGCCCCGGATCACAAGCCCGATGTGCTGCTGCTGGCGACGGGCAGCGAAGTCGCGCTGTGCATCGCCGCCTATGAGCAACTGAAGGCGGAGGGAATCAAGGCGCGCGTGGTCAGCATGCCGTCGTGGGAACTGTTCGAGAGCCAGGGTAGGGAATACCGCGACAGCGTGCTGCCGCCGCAGATCACCGCGCGCGTCGCCGTTGAAGCAGCGTCCAGCTTCGGCTGGGAACGCTATACCGGCTTTGGTGGGGTCATCTTGGGCCTGGATAGCTTTGGATTATCAGCGCCGATGAAGGTTGTTGCCCAGCACTTCGGGTTCGAACCCGCGCATGTTGTCGCCGCAGCCTGGGAACAAGTGGCGCGCCACGCTGCGAAGAAGTGAGACGGGTCTGCACGGATGCGGGCGCTGCGTTTCGACCACTAGGTACGCTTTTCCGCTTTACGTACGCCAGCGTACATACAATCTTTTGTGTGCAAGGGACAATTTCCACTTACCGCGGATATTCTTGCGTATGGCTGATGCAGTGCAGAAACCGCATCATTACTGGTAATGTCGATATGCAAGCGTTTGATTTGATTGTAATCGGAAGCGGTGCAGCCGGATCTGTTGCCGCCTCGACGTGCCGCTCAGCGGGCTGG
>JANMKH010000022.1:0-1605 GCA_031371965.1 Sulfuriferula sp. | reverse complement strand
GGCCAGCCGGTTGAAGAGCGCGCCCCGTTCAAGGCGCTGGACGACGTCAGTTTCTCCGTTGAGCAAGGTGAGGTTGTAGGTATTATGGTACCAACGGGGCCAGCAAAACCGGGTGGTGTCCGACCCTATTTGACCCCCTATTTGACCCGCCACTGACCACCATGAGTGAGGACAACCGTATGGAAGCGCTACGTTTCATTACCGAACCAATTAATCACCAGCTTATTATCGATCTTCCGCCAGGTCTGGACAGTATGCGGTTAGAAGTGATCGTGTTCCCGGCGAATGACCAGCTTGCGGCGCCTGAACTGGTCGCGCGCCTCAAACCCAGCCCCCGTCTCGCTGGCACAGTCATCTTGCACGACGACCTCATCACACCAGCGTGTCCTGAGGAAGACTGGGAAGCGTTGCGATGATCCTGCTAGACACCCATGTTTGGGTAAGGTGGCTGGATCCTGACGTCAAGCCACTACCGAGAGGCATGATTGACCGTATCGAGACGGCAGGCCAATTGGCGGTCAGCGCCATTTCCTGCTGGGAGGTCGCATGGCTTCTTCGGCGGGGGCGTCTTGATTTGACGCTTCCACTGGAACAGTGGACAGATTGGGCTTTGGCTGAATCCGGAGTGGTCTGTCTGCCGATACAACGGGAAATTGCCATGCGCGCCGCAAATTTGCCTGAGCACCACCGCGATCCTGCTGATCGCATGATCATCGCAACCGCGCTGCACCATAACATTCAGTTGGCTAGCCTGGATGGCAGCTTTCCTGCGTATCAAGAAGTCGCGGCCTATCTGATCAACTCGTAAGAAAATTTTTGTGTCTGCCTCCTAACCGCTACCCACTAACCCCTATACGCTAACAACTAACCGCTATGAGCATCATCGAAGTCAACCACGTCATCAGGGAATACAAGCTCAACCAGTGGCGGCGGCTCACTGGCCAGCCTATTGAAGAGCGCGCCCCGTTCAAGGCGCTGGATGACGTCAGTTTCTCTGTTGAACAAGGCGAGGTTGTAGGTATTATTTGCACCAACGGGGCCAGCAAAACCGAGAATTGGTGCCTGACCCCATTTGATTCTGTCTGGCATATAGCGCGAAATCAACCATGAAACCATCTGAAGCACTTGAAGCAAATCGACAGGCTGTACGCCAAGCGGTACAGCAATTCAAGACCGAAAATCCTCGCCTGTTCGGATCTGCCCTGCATGGCAACGATCGCGAAGATAGCGACCTCGACTTACTGGTTGATCCGCTTCCGGGAGTGACGCTGTTCGATCTTGGCGGGCTTCAAGTCGAACTGGAAGAACTGCTGGGCGTGCCGGTCGATCTTCTGACTCCGGGAGATCTCCCGCCGAAGTTCCGGGAAGCAGTTCTATCGGAGGCCAAACCGGTATGAACGATAGCCGCCTTATTGACTACCTCGGCCACATGCTGGAAGCCGCGCGGCTTGCATACTCCTACGTCGAAGGTCTGGGCAAGGATGATTTCCTGGCGGACACGCGCACGCAGCAGGCCGTCATCCTGAACATCGTCGTCATCGGCGAGGCTGCCACCAAACTCGCCAAGGATTACCCTGAGTTTATTGACCACCATCCTGAGGTACC
>JANMKH010000567.1:0-2827 GCA_031371965.1 Sulfuriferula sp. | reverse complement strand
CATTGCCCAATGCAGCAATTTCAATGCGTTCGCTTTCGGCCACCCATGGCACATCTTTGGTCCGGACGGTAAGCAGCACCACCTTTTCATGCAGCACTTTATTGTGGGCAAGATTGTGCAGCAGGGCGTGGGGCACACCTTCCGTGGTGGCGGTCAAAAATACCGCCGTGCCGGGGACACGTAGCGGCGGATGGACAGCGATGCCTGCGAGGAAAGGTTCAAGCGCAATCGCATTGATATGCAGGCGCTCGAACAGAATTTCGCGCCCCCTTTTCCAGGTGCTCATCAGCGTAAACAGGATGATACCCACTGTGAGCGGAAACCAGCCTCCGTGAAGAATTTTCATGGCATTGGCGCTGAAAAACGCCAGGTCGATCGACAGGAAGAAGGTCATGCCAATCAGGGTGGCAGGCCAGCTCCATCTCCACAGCCCGCGCACCACAACAAAGGCGAGAATGGTGGTCATGGCCATAGTGCCGGTGACGGCGATACCGTAGGCTGCGGCCAGGTTGCTTGAAGTCTGGAAGCCGAGAACCAGGGCGATGATGCCTGCCAGCATGGCCCAGTTCATGAATGGAATGTAGGTTTGACCGATCTCTCTGGCCGAGGTGTGCAGGATTTCCATGCGCGGCAGGTAGCCCAGCTGGATTGCCTGGCGGGAGATGGAAAAAGCTCCGCTGATCACCGCCTGCGAGGCGATGACCGTGGCCACGGTGGCGAGGGCGACCATGGGTAACAGCCCCCATTCCGGTACCATTTTGTAGAACGGGTTTGCCGCGGCACTGGCATCATGGATCATCAATGCACCCTGGCCGAAATAATTGAGCAGCAGGGCAGGCAAAACAAATCCGAACCAGGCGGCGCGAATGGGGTGTTTGCCGAAATGGCCCATGTCCGCGTACAGGGCCTCGGCACCGGTCAGCGCGAGTACCACCGCGCCCAGTGCCAGGAATCCCAGCCAGCGATTTTCAATGAAAAAGTGCACGGCATACATCGGGTTGACAGCCTGCAGCACATCCGGGAACTGGATGATTTTGATCAATCCGAGCGCGCCCAGTGTGGCGAACCAGATCATCATGACCGGGCCGAACAGCGCACCTACACTGGCCGTTCCCCTGCGCTGAATCAGGAATAACCCAATCAGCACAACGAGGGAGATGGGGATGACATATGGCTGGAGTGCGGGGGTGGCAAGTTCAAGTCCTTCCACTGCGGAGAGCACCGAGATTGCCGGGGTGATGATGCCATCGCCATAAAACAGGGCCGCGCCGAACAGGCCCAAAACCACGAGTATCCAGCGCAGGCGGGAGTCTTTCGATGTGACCCGCTGCATCAGGGCAAGAAGCGCCATGATGCCGCCTTCGCCCTTGTTGTCCGCACGCATGATGAAGACGACGTATTTGAGCGAGACGACGATCAGCAATGACCAGAAAACCAGGGAGAGAATTCCCAGCACATTGTTGTGGCTGGGGATAACACCATGTACCCCATTAAAAACTTGTTGCAAGGCATACAGGGGGCTGGTGCCGATATCGCCGTAAACGACGCCGATCGCCCCGATGGAAAGCGCCGCCAGGCCTTGCTTTTTCAATGGGTCTGAAACCTTGGGTTGTTGCATGATTCTCGCAATCTGGATTTTACGATGAGTGTGATTATTTGGTTTTTCAGCGGGTGCAATATCTACCTGCAACGCCAAAGACGGAATGATATGTGACCAACTGGTTAGGATAACGGTTGCCTGCAACGCGACGCAAGTCGGGTACAGCAACGGACTCAGGAATTTACCACAAAACTTAAATTCCAGCCCTCGCTGAGCATTTGGGTAATCACCTCAGCGGTGACCGGCCGGCTGAAATAATAGCCCTGCATCAGATCGCACTGGCGCGAGCGCAGGAACGTCAGCTGCTCGTTGGTTTCCACGCCCTCGGCGATGGTTTTCATGCCGAGGCTGCGCGCCATGGCGATAATGGCGCTGACAATCGCCGCGTCGTTCGGGTCGGTGTGGATGTCGCGCACGAACGACTGGTCGATCTTGATGGCGTTAATCGGAAAGCGCTTCAGGTAGCTTAATGAGGAGTAGCCAGTGCCGAAATCATCAATGGATATGGCGATGCCCAGGGTATTTAATTCATGGAGCATGGCGATGGATGCCTGGATGTTGTGGATCAGCGTGCTTTCGGTAATCTCCAGTTCCAGCATATCCGGAGACAGACCAGTTTGCGTCAGTATCTGAGTAATGGTTTGTGCCAGATTGAACTGGGCGAACTGGCGTCCTGACAGGTTGACTGCGACGGGCAGGGCAGGCAGGCCCGCCATCTGCCATGCCTTGTTTTGGGTGCAGGCGGTGCGCAACACCCACTCGCCGATGGGAACGATCAACCCGGTTTTCTCGGCCAGCGGAATGAATTCGGCGGGAGAAATCATCCCCAGTTCCGGGTGTTTCCAGCGTAACAAGGCTTCCATCCCGCATACCTTGCCGGTGATAAAGTCCAGTTGCGGCTGATAATGCAATTGCAATTCCTCGCGCTCCAGTGCGTGATGTAGTGCATTGTCCAACAACAGGTGTTGCAGTGCCTTGGCATTCATCTCGGCGGTGTAAAACTGGTAAGCGTCACCGCCCATATCCTTGCTGCGGTTCAAAGCGATGGCGGCATTTTTCAGCAGGCCGTCAGGGGTCAGATCATCCAATGGGTAAACTGCAATACCGATGCTGGCAGTAAGAAATAATTCATGTTCTCCGATGCGGAAGGGTTCCTTGAAGCTATGTAATATTTTTTGCGTTAACTCGCTCACGTCATCCAGTTGCTCAATGTCGGTGAACACCAGC
>JANMKH010000561.1:0-4893 GCA_031371965.1 Sulfuriferula sp. | reverse complement strand
AGCCAGCGCAGGATGCGGAGCATCATTTAGCGGGTTCTCTGCGTTGCGATATAGTCTGCAAGACTGCGCAGCGAGCTGAAAATATGCTGATTGTCGGCACTGTCAGCACGTAGTTGCAGACCATAACGCTTGGATACCATCAGTGCGACTTCCAGCACATCAATTGAGTCCAGGCCCAAGCCATCACCGTACAAGGGGGCATCAGCGGAGATTTGATCTGCAGTAACTTCAAGGTTTAAACATTCAATCATCAGTTCCGCAACTTCATGTTGCAACTCGGCGGTACTGGATACAGGCGGTTTATGATTATCTTGCATAGTATTAAGAATCGTAATGTGTAAGTGTCAGAAGCAGTAGAGCAGACAGGTGTTTATCGAAGGCGCATTTTACCCGCTGGAACCAGATCGCTTCAATAAATTACATGATTTAACATAATATACATTATGCGAAGTCGAGACTGGTTCAGCGGCTCCAAGTTTAAACGAATTCGGGCTACTGCTGCGTGGCTAAATAAAGGGTACGAGCATCCTGCTTGGCACGCATCAGTGTACGTATGGAAGGCTCGTCATCGTGTGCCGAAAAAAAATCATCCGCCTGTGCCTGCATGACCAGCTTGATCGCGGCCTCATCACTCAGGTCGTACAATTCAGTAATCAGCGTGGTGACTTCGTCCAGGTATTCTTCGTAGGTCATGCGTTAGTTCCATAATTGATGGTGGTCAGGCGGCGGCCAGATTGGCAGCCTGTTCCAGATCCACGGTCACAGTTCGTGAAACACCGGATTCCTGCATGGTGACGCCGATCAACTGGTGCGCGGCTTCCATGGTGATGCGGTTATGCGTGATGAACAGGAACTGCACGTGCTCGGACATCTGTTTGACCAGGCGGGCGTAACGCTCCGTATTGCTGTCGTCCAGCGGTGCATCCACTTCGTCCAGCAGACAGAATGGCGCCGGAGTGAGCTTGAACAGGGCGAATACCAGCGACAGAGCAGTCAGGGCTTTTTCGCCGCCCGACAAAAGATGAATCGAGCTGTTTTTCTTGCCGGGCGGCTGGGCAAATACCTGCACGCCGGCGTCGAGCAACTCTTCCCCGGTCAAAATCAGTTGCGCCTGGCCGCCGCCGAATAGCGTGGTAAACAACTCGGACATGGACTGGTTGACGGTATCAAACGTGGTTTTGAGCAATTCGCGCGTCTCACCGTCGATTTTCTGGATGGCTGATTCCAGTGTAGCGATGGCCTGGTTCAGATCGTCGCCTTGCGCTATCAGATACGTTTCGCGCTCCTGCGCATGCTGTAGTTCATCCAGTGCGGCCAGATTGACAGCGCCCAAGTCTTCGATCGCGCTGCCCAGTCGCGTAATTTCTGCATTCAGCCCGCTGACTTTGGCACCCTTTTCCAGACTGGCAAGCAGGCTGGCTTCATCAGCCTGCAAAGCGCCCAGTTGCTCTTCACATTGCACTTCAAGTAAGCGCGACTCTTGTTCATTTAAACGCAATTCCTCCATATGGTTACGCAAAGGTGTTAAACCTTGTTCGAGGCGCATGCGCGCTTCTTCCAGCGTGCGCAATCGGGCGGTGGCGGCTTCCAGCTCATTGCGGCGCGAAGCCAGAGCATGTTCTTGCGCTTGGCGCTCGACAATAACTTGTTGCAGGGCCGCTTGCTGGTCCGATTCGTCGATGCGTGCTTGCTCAATACCCAGTTGAGCCAGCTGTTCGCTGAGTCGATCCTTGTTCTCTAAATTAAGCTTAATTGCGTTATTCAGGTCATTGATTTTGTTGTCACATGATTGCAGTGTAAAGCGGATTTCCTGCAATTTCCGTTCGCTCAAACGCTGCGCTTCGCGTTTCTGGTTAAGCAGGTTTTCCGCATCGCTACGCGCACGTCGCGCATCATCCAGATGCTCGCGTACAAAGCCAGCCTGGGTGCGGTGCTCGTGTAACCGTTCGCTGGCGGCCTGCTGTTCAATACGCTCCTGTTCCATCTGCGCTTCGACTTCGGCCAGTTCGGCGGTAATTTGTGCGCTGCGCTGGGTGACGCGCTCCAGCGCCTGTTGCGCGCGCATGGTGTCCATCTGCAATTGATGCTGGCGTTGCTGGGTCTGGTTGAACTGGTTGCGCAATACGCTGAGATTTTGTTGCGCATGGCGCAGTGCATCTTCGCTTTGTGCCAGTTGTTCAGCCAGTGCTTCTTTTTGCAGCGCCGATTCCTCCGCCTCGGTGGCGAGTCGTTCGATTTCCTTCTGTCTGGCCAGCACCCCCTGCACGGCGGACTGTTCGGCATGAAAGCTCAGCGTATGGCGCGTGAATACATGGCCTTCCGGGCATACCAACTGAGCATTGGCAGGCAATTGATCGCGTAACGCCAGCGCTGCTGCTGCGTTGTCGGCCACATAAACTTCGCCAATCCAGTCCGCCAGCGCCCCGCCCTGCCCTGTTTTCCATCGCACTTTATCCATAAGCGTGGGCAGTAGGGTACTAGCGGAAGTGGCTGGCACTGTGTGCGGGTCATAAAAACTCACGCGGCTGGGGGGAATGTCATTGAGGACACTGGATATATTCGAGCCGGGTTCCGACAGAGCATTGATGCGTTCCCGCAGAACCGCTTCCAGAGCGGTTTCCCAGCCGGTTTCTACCTCGATTTGTTGCCACAGACGCGGCAGCGAGGCGAGCTGGTGTCGATTGAGCCAACCATCCAGTTTGGTATCGGCATCCAGATGCGCCTGAATCTTGTTGAGGCCGGCAAGTTGGCCTTCGGCCTGATGCAGGCGGCGTGTGACATCTTCCAGTTGCGCGCGCAGTTGCTGGCGCTGTGCTTCCAGCGCTGGAAGATGCTGCTGGGCCGCGTCAGTCTGTTCGCGCAGATTTTCCAATGTCTCGGTAATGGTTTCGAGTTCAGCCTCGGCGGCGCCAAGCGCCACGCGGTCGGGCTCTGGCAGGCCGCGCTGCTCGTGAGTCAGGCGAGTATGGCGCAATTCCAGCTGCTGCAAGGTTTTTGCGCTGTGCTGGTGATGAGTTTCGTCGATCTGGTGCGATTGTTCGCTGAGCGATAGTTCGCGCTGTAAATCGGCAACACGCCGTTGGGTATCGGCAAGCAGGCTTTCCACCTCGGGCAGCGTGTTGCTGGCCTCCGCAGATTCGATTTCGGCGTCTGCCAGCGCGGCGTCCGTGTCCTGCAAACGTTGCTGCCATTGCGTCAGACTGGCAGCCATGTCGTTGTGCTGTTTTTCCAGGCTGTCGCGCTGTTCGGTGAGATGATGGATTTGGGCAGCCAGGCGCGCTCGTGTGTCGGCGAGATGGCGCAAATTTTGTTCCAGTCGCGAGACTTCCGCAGACGCGGCGTAAAAATCACCTTGCGCGGTGTTCAGCGCATCGGTGGCGGCATAGTGCGCGGTGCGGGTTTCCTCGATTTGCAGCTCCGTCTGGCGCAATTGCGCGGTTTGCGCCTCGATTTGCCTGCCCGTCTCCTCGATCTGGCGCGTAAAGCGTTCGCGCGCGGCCTGCGCGTCGCGTTTTTTGACCAGCCACAGCATTTGCTGCGCGTTTTTCAGTTCGGTTTGCAGTGCCTGGTATTGCTGCGCCACCAGCGCCTGCGTCTGCAGACGGCCGATCTGTTCGGTGAGTTCGCGCCGTATGTCATCCACGCGCAGCAGGTTTTCGCGTGTGTCCTTCAGCCGGGATTCAGTTTCGCGGCGGCGTTCCTTGTATTTGGAGATGCCTGCCGCCTCTTCCAGGAAGCCGCGCAACTCATCCGGCTTGGCTTCGATGATGCGCGAAATCATGCCTTGCTCGATAATGGCGTAGGAAGTCTTGGTGCCGAGGCCAGTGCCGAGGAAAATATCGGTCAGGTCGCGGCGCCGAACGTGCTGGTTGTTGACGTAGTAACTGGAATCGCCATTGCGGTTCAACACGCGCCTGACCGATATTTCGGCATACTGCGTCCACTGTCCGGCCGCGCGCCCCAGGCTGTTGTCGAACACCAGTTCAACGGACGCCCGCGACACCGGCTTGCGCGTGCCGGAGCCGTTGAAAATCACGTCCTGCATGGATTCGCCGCGCAACTGCTTGGCCTGCGATTCACCCAGCACCCAGCGTACCGCGTCAATCACATTGGATTTGCCGCAGCCGTTCGGCCCCACCACACCGACCATCTGGCCGACAATGGGGATGTGAGTGGGATCAACAAAGGACTTGAACCCGGCAAGTTTGATGGCGGTTAAACGCAATTTTTACGAAGTGATGCAAGAATGGTTTTTATATTTTTGTAATTTTACCTGAATCGGGCGCGATTGATGTTTTACCTTGGACTGGATTTTGGCACATCGGGTGCGCGAGCCTGTGTCATCGATGCTGCCGGCGGCGTGGCTTTCGAGGCACGCGTCGAATATGTTGTTCCGCAACAACAGGATACCGCAGACTGGCGCGCAGCCCTGTTCGATCTGCTGGCGCAAATACCGCCTGCGCAACGTGCAGCGCTGGCAGCTATTGCCGTAGATGGTACTTCCGGCACCGTGCTGCTAGCCGATGACGCGCTGGAGCCGCTTGCACCGGCTTTGCTTTATAACGATACGCGTGCCAGTGTGGGGACGGACGGCGTGCCATTGCCAGGCAGTCTCGCCAAAGGCGTGTGGCTGATGCAACAGCCAGGCGCTGCTCACGCGCGCCATTTTCTGCACCAGGCCGACTGGCTGGCCGCCTTGTTGACAGGGGTGGGCGGCGTGAGCGATTACCATAACGCACTCAAAACCGGCTTTGACCCCTGCACGACCGATCGAGTCGCCGCAGGACAGCGCCCTTGGCGTCGATGAGGTATGCGTTCTGGTATCCGAGTACCCAGCGATGGTCGGAACCCGGCTGAGCGAGCCAGGTCTGGGAGACCTCGTCGAGCTTGATC
>JANMKH010000549.1:0-1995 GCA_031371965.1 Sulfuriferula sp. | reverse complement strand
GAGCGTTTCCTTCAATCCATTTTGCGAATCAAGCGGTGGAGTACCGGATACTGAGCGCATCAAACAGGACTGGCAAACTCCACTACGGCAGGAGGATGGAATGGATACGCCATGCCCGGTCAGCGCATCGAGTACCGACTGATTTTCAGCACAGTGATAGGTATTGTCGTTGAAAGTCAGGTTGGGCATGGTGCACCTCTTGAAACTGAATTATTTTCCGAGAATATCGTTGCGCGTGGTTTCACAAAGCGCGGCGACTGCGGCGATATGCGCTTCTGGCACATTCAACTCTTGCAGCGTAGCGGCGAGATTTTCCACCACCGCATCAAAATGGGCGTCGTTCAGACCTTTTGCGACCAGATGCGCGTGGCCGCGCCGCATGTCCATGCCGCTATATTGATTTGGGCCACCGAAGGCCATAGTCAGGAACGCCCTCTGTTTGGCGGCTTGCCGGTCCATATCCACGTCGTCGAAAAAATCGCTGATACGGTCATCGCTCAGCACCTTTCGATAAAAAATTTCCACGGCTGCGTTCACCGCACCGTCACCGCCCAGCTTGTCAAACAGTGTGTCATTCATACTCTATATCCTTTATTCAAAACACCAATAACATATATAATAAATATATGTTTCAAGGCAAAATTAAAGGGCTGCAAGCCCTCGGTAAACATATACAACGTCATGAAGTATATGAGCGCATCCTAATATGCCATCGCAGTCATGTCAAAAGAAATTTGCAACAGCGGTATAATTGACGCCAAAACGGCGGCGATCAAGTCATATGCAACTTACTCAATACACGGATTACTCATTGCGCGTGCTCATTTACCTCAGCTTGAAAAAACCGGAGGAGCTGGGAACTATCAGTGAGATTGCCGGATTCTATGGAATCTCGCGTAACCACTTGGTCAAGGTGGTGCACAATCTGGCGAACCACGGGTTGATTCAGACGATACGCGGTAAACATGGCGGCATGCGTCTGGCACGCCCGGCAACAGAGATTGCCATCGGTGAGGTGGTACGTCTGACCGAACCGAACTTCGATATCGCAGAGTGCTTCAACAAAGCGACCAACCTTTGCACGATCACTCCCGTCTGTGCGCTCAAATCCATATTGGGCGAAGCGCGCAGCAGTTTTCTTCAAGAGCTGGATCGCCATACCATCGCGGACGCGGTGTCCAAAAAATCTGCGCTATCAAAACGCATTCATCTGAGCTTGCCCATCACCTCCAGCCCACGCCGTACGGTCTGATTATTACCTGCCGTATTTAAGTAAGGGACGCCATCAGCGCCATGGCCACCAGCGGAGTCAAACTCAGGGTCATCGGCGCCGATCTGACTGAACTGCCGCATCGAACACAGCATCGATGGCTTCAATGATGTGGCTCAGGCGGCGAAAATCCGCAGTGCTGCCTTCACCGGCCATGTAACGCCTGCGTAGCGGTCCCAGCGCGTTCACGACCGCAGCACGGTCGACTTCGGCATGTATATCCGATAATGCACACCACACATATATCATGCTGACGACCTCGCCCAGAAAAGCATCGGGATGACGTCCGGCCGTCGCTGCAATGAGGGTGGCATCAGCGTTGCCGCACAATAGCGTATAGCCGGTGCGAGCCTGAAGGGTTTCCAGTAATTGCACGTAAGTCATGGAACTCGGATGACACCCATTTAGAATTAGCACTACGGCACTAAATCTTCCAGCGCTCGGGGTGCGCCCAGTATTTGCTGTTGAGCCAGTCCGGTACCTGTTTGTAATCGTGAATATTGTAACAACACAGTATCATCGGGGCCGCAGCGCAGTCCAGGCGCTGGTAAACCTGCATGCCCAGCGCCAGAAAATCCTGCTCTGTCCAAAGGCTGCGTTGTCCGGTCAAACCGGAGCCTAGCGGGGCGCCTACCAGCAAATTTCCCGCCTGCGCATCGCGCAAGCGGGCGATCAATGCCAGCGCCGCTTTTTTATCCATGTGTTCAATGCAGCCCATCAGAATA
>JANMKH010000505.1:0-2516 GCA_031371965.1 Sulfuriferula sp. | reverse complement strand
CTGTTACTACGCGCTTGACGCACCCGTGATTCCCGATGCTGAATTTGACCGCTTGTTACGTGAATTGCAAGCATTGGAAACCCAATATCCGGAGCTGGTGACGCCGGATTCTCCCACTCAGCGCGTGGGTGTAGCGCCGGTTGCGGCATTTTCCAAGATCACTCACCGAGTACCGATGTTATCGCTAAATAATGCGTTTAACGATGCGGAGATCGAGGCTTTTGATCGCCGTTGCCGCGAATCGACCGGGTTGTCGCAAATCGAATACGCAGTTGAACCCAAGTTTGATGGCCTGGCGATTACGCTGAGTTATGCGCACGGCCGTTTTGTGCAGGGTGCTACGCGCGGGGATGGTTACACCGGTGAGGATGTCACGGCTAACCTGCGCACAATACGTGCGATTCCGATGCAACTGGGCATCAAACAGCCGCCTGCTTTGATCGAAGTGCGCGGCGAAGTGCTCATGCTCAAAGCGGACTTTGCTGCGTTGAATGCCGCCCAGCGCGAGCGCGGGGACAAGGAATTTGCCAATCCGCGCAACGCCGCTGCAGGTTCATTGCGTCAACTCGACCCACGCATCACTGCTACTCGTCGTCTGCACTTTTTCGCTTATGGCATTGGCGCAGCAGATGGCTGGATTACCCCCCCGACCCACGCCGATATAATGAATCAGCTGCTGGATATGCATCTGCCAATCGCCAGACAGCGCGACGTAGTGCAGGGTATGTCCGGTCTGCTGGATTTTTACCGCCAGATTGGCAGTGCCCGCGCTCAGTTGCCCTACGACATTGACGGCGTGGTATATAAAGTCAACGATCTCATCTTGCAGGAGCAGCTTGGCTTTGTCGCACGTGCACCCCGGTTCGCCATTGCACACAAATTTCCGGCACAGGAAGAGCTGACCCAGGTGATTGGAATCGACGTGCAGGTCGGCCGTACCGGTGCGCTAACGCCGGTGGCGCGGCTTGCTCCTGTGTTTGTCGGCGGCGTGACGGTGACCAACGCAACGCTGCATAATGAGGATGAAATCCGCCGCAAGGACGTACGCATCGGTGACTGGGTGAATGTGCGCCGCGCCGGGGACGTGATTCCTGAAATTGTGTCTGTGGTCATGGAGCGCCGCCCAGCTGACACCTTCGAGTTTGTCATGCCCACTACCTGTCCAGTGTGCGGTTCGCACGTGGTGCGCTTGCCGGACGAGGCGGTGGCGCGCTGCAGCGGCGGCTTGTATTGTCCGGCGCAGCGCAAGCAGGCACTATGGCATTTTGCCAGTCGCAGGGCGATGGATATCGACGGGCTGGGCGAAAAACTGGTCGACCAATTGGTGGATATGGGAATGGTCAACAGCCCGGCCGATCTGTACCGGCTGGGTATGGTGAAACTCGCCAATCTGGAACGCATGGCGGACAAATCCGCCGCCAATCTGCTCGCTGCCATCGAGGCTAGCAAGCACACGACTTTGGCACGCTTTATCTATGCACTGGGTATCCGCAATGTGGGTGAACAGACAGCCAGGGATCTGGCACGCTACTTCGGCAATCTGGATGCGTTGATAGCCGCCGACCAGATTGTATTGCAGCAGGTACCCGATGTGGGACCGGTGGTGGCGCAATCCGTTGCGCAGTTCTTTGCCGAGCCACATAACCGCACCGTGATCGATATGTTACGTGCCAGCGGGGTGGTTTGGCCGGAGGGCGAGCCGAGCATGCCCACCCAAACCAGCGCAATTGTCGGCAAGATTTTCGTGCTCACCGGCACCTTGCCCAATCTGAGCCGCGAAGATGCCAAGGAAAAGATTGAGTCGCAGGGTGGTAAAGTGAGTGGCAGCGTGTCGAAAAAAACCGACTATGTGGTGGCTGGCGTTGATCCCGGTAGCAAATACATCAAAACGCAAGAACTCGGCGTCAAAATTCTCGATGAAGCCGCATTGCTGGAATTATTGAACAGTTTAAAATGAATTTTGTAACCACTATGGAGCCAGCATGACTAACACGATTACCAAAGCGGTTTTCCCCGTAGCGGGCATGGGCACACGGTTTTTGCCTGCCACCAAGGCCAGTCCCAAGGAAATGCTGCCCATTGTAGACAAGCCATTAATTCAATACGCGGTGGAAGAGGCCGTCGCGGCCGGAATTACCGACCTGATCTTTATTACCGGGCGCAGCAAACGTTCCATCCCGGACCATTTCGACAAGGCCTACGAGCTGGAAGCCGAGCTGGAAGCGCACGGCAAGACCAAGTTGCTGGAGCTGGTGCGCGGCATTCTGCCGTCGCACGTGAACTGCATTTACATTCGTCAGTCGGAGGCGCTAGGGCTGGGACACGCGGTGCTGTGCGCAAAACCCGTGGTGCAAAACGAGCCATTTGCTGTGATCCTTGCCGATGACCTGATCGACGGCGAGCCGCCAGTAATGAAGCAGATGGTGGATTTATACGACTATTATCAATGCTCATTGCTGGGGGTTCAGAATGTTGCCCGTGAAGAAACCAGCCAGTACGGGATCGTGGCGGCAACG
>JANMKH010000493.1:0-2955 GCA_031371965.1 Sulfuriferula sp. | reverse complement strand
AGAGCCGCGTACTGGAAGATATGGTTAGCGTGGCCACGGAAGAAATCCGCTGCCGCGAAAAAGAAACCCTGATGCGGCTAGCCCGCGCTGGCGAATATCGTGATACCGATACGGCCAAGCATTTGCTACGCATGTCGCGTTATAGTCGCATACTGGCGGATGCACTCGGGCTGTCTGAAGAGGAAGCGGAGCTCATAGAACTCGCTGCGCCTCTGCACGATATCGGGAAAATCGGCATTCCCGACAGCATCTTGCGCAAGAACGGGCCACTCACGGATGCAGAGATTACCGTCATGCGCCAGCACCCGAAAATCGGTCACGACATCCTGGCAAACAGCCCGTCCAAATATCTGCGGCTCGGCGGAGAAATCGCCCTCGCCCATCATGAACGCTACGATGGATCGGGCTACCCGTTTGGCACTTCAGGCCAGGAGATACCTCTCTCTGCACGCATCGTGGCTATCGCCGATGTACTTGACGCACTCACCTCGGTCCGCCCCTACAAATCCGCATGGAGCATCGAATCAGCCATGCAGTATTTGCTCAAGGAAAGTGGTCAGCATTTCGATCCTGAGCTGGTAAAAATCATGCTTACACTCGGTGCGACCGTGCAAAAAATACAGTCAGAATTTGCCGATCCCACCTGACCCTCGTGCTTGAGGATTCTATAAATGTGCGCCATGATGCTGGTATCCTCTTCATCTCAACGTTTATCTTCATTCAATTCCATCAGTCTCATGTCCGTCCGCAATATACGCAGCGCTCCTACCTATCGCCAGACCGTGCTCATCATTGATGATCAACCCATGGTCCTGGCGATCCATACTGCCGTGATGAAATCCATCTCCATGGATTTGCGCATCGTATCCATGACCGATCCCAAGGCCGCGCTCGAATGGCTGGGTCAAAAACAGGTAGATCTGATTGTCACCGATTACCGGATGTATCAGATGGATGGCATCCATTTCATCAATGCTGTACGTGATTCAAGAATTGAGCCCATGTGTCCGATAATCGTGGTGACAGCACTGAAAGATGAAAACATTCATCAACAATTGTTGAAAGCAGGCGTCACAGCCTGCCTGACCAAGCCCGCGCGCGCAGCACAGCTGTCAAAAATAGCCCGTACCCTGCTCGAAAATGGCAGGCGGCAATACACAACGCAGTAAAGCAGACAGGCCACGACTCATGCTGGATAAAATGAAAATCTGGTTCACCGATCATATTGCGAAATGCGACAGGGTAGAGCTTGAGCAGTCATTGATTCGGCTGGGTATCGGATTGGCTATTCTTGTGTACCTTCTATACCGCTACTTTGATTATGCCGCGCTGAGCCAGCATGACATTATCGCTTTTAGAATTCTTGGTGGGTTTCTTTTCCTAACCTTGGTGTTAATAGGCTCTATTCTATTGAGCGGAAAGCCATCTGTCGCCCGGCGATTAACTGGTGCATGGGTAGATCAGGGAAGTACAACTTTATTTATGGCGCTTACTGGCGAAGTAGTCGGTGTCATGATCGTAGGGGTATATTTATGGGTGGCTTTTGGCAATGGATTTCGTTTCGGTAGAAAATATCTCATACATGCTCAAGTCTTGAGTATTATAGGATTTACCATCACCACCCAGGTGAATCCGTACTGGGAGAAGCAGCCGGCCATTAGCTATAGCATTATGCTAATGTTAATAGCGTTACCTATTTATGTCGCCGCACTGATTACAAGAATGGAAGAGGCCAAGCAAAAAGCCGAAGTAGCCAGCGCCGCGAAAACCCGCTTTGTGGCCAACATGAGCCATGAAATTCGCACCCCGCTCAATGGCATTATCGGTATCGGCACCTTGTTTAAAGCCACCCCACTCAATAGCGAGCAACGGGATTTGCTCGACACGCTGGACAGCTCTTCCAGATTACTGGTATCCCTTCTGAATAATGTGCTGGATTTCGCCAAAATCGAGGATGGCAAACTGACTATCGAGCACACCAGCTTTTCCGTACATAAGCTGCTGGAAGAAACCGTAAAAATTTTTCATTCTAATGCGGAAGCCAAAAACATCTGTCTCGATACCCATATCGCAACCTCAGTGGATACGCTGTGCGGCGATGCTCACCGGCTGCAACAGGTGCTTGCCAATCTGGTAGGCAACGCCATCAAATTCACAGATCTGGGCGGCGTCACTGTATCCGTCGCCTTGCTCGGGGAAAACGAACATCACTGCAATCTGCGTTTCGAAGTCGCAGACACCGGCGTAGGCATTCCCACCAGCGCACAGGGCAAAATATTTGAGAGCTTCACCCAGGCTGATATCTCCACTACCCGTCGCTTCGGCGGCAGCGGGCTGGGGCTGACCATCTCCAAGCATCTGGTGGAAGCCATGGGAGGGCGTCTCTCATTCGAAAGCGCAGAAAATATAGGTAGCCGTTTCTGGTTTGACATGCCGTTGGAAAAAACGCTGCTGACTCAGCCCAACCATGCAGAGATCGTGCCGTTGCCAGCCGCACGTGATGCCCGCCTCGGCAGTTCGCTGCGCATCCTGGTATGTGAGGACGATGCCACCAACCAGAAAATATTACTACGCTTACTGGAACTGGCCGGCCACCAGACCTCTCTGGCCAGCAATGGCGAAGAGTTACTCGATCAACTTGAACACGCAAGTTTCGATCTGGTTATCGCCGATCTCAATATGCCGGGCATGAGCGGTACAGATGCCATGAAGCTCTATCGCTTCACCAGGCCGGACGACGCTCACACTCGTTTCATACTGCTTACCGCCGATGCCACTCCAAGTGCGCGCCAAGCAGGCAAGGAAGCCGGGTTCGATGCCTTCCTGAGCAAACCTGTAGATGCCTCTACTTTGTTCAGCACCATCGCAAACCTGCTTGGCATGCCTGCCACGACCGCTGTGAACTGGCTGAATACGGTCATGGGCGGTTCTCATCTCAACCCGGTTCCAACCAGC
>JANMKH010000492.1:0-5862 GCA_031371965.1 Sulfuriferula sp. | reverse complement strand
GGTCGCCAGTGCCAGAATCAACATCATGGGCTTCAACGGATTCATGCATCCTCCCCCTTCGGCTGTACACAGATACGCTCCGCCAACACATCCACGCCTGCCACCGGGCGAATCGCCGCCGCCGGAATCGGCTCGCCCCGGCGCCAGGCCGCGACCGCATCGCATTTGCCTGCTCCGCTTACCAGAAACAGCACCGCGCGCGCACGGCCCAGGCGGCGCGCGCTGAGGCTAACGCGTTCCGGCGGCGGTTTGGGTGCGTCCTTCACCGCCAGCGCATCCGGGCTATCCGGGCAGGTGCCCCAATCGTGGCCGGGAAACAGGCTCGCGGTGTGGCCATCCTCGCCCAGCCCCAGCAGTACCAGGTCGAATTCCCCCGCATCGCGCAAGGTGTTCACGTAGGCATTGACAGCGGCAGGCGCACCCAGTTCGGCAGGTATCGGGTGGATCTGCGCGGCCGGAATCGCGCTGCTTGCCAGCCAGGCATCCTGCGCCATGCGGCTGTTGCGCTCGGGGTGATCGGCGGCCAGGCAGCGCTCGTCGCCAAACCACACATGCCAGCCGCGCCAGTCTGTATCCATCCCATTCATCCGCGCATACAGCGCCCGTGGGGTGGTGCCGCCAGCCAGTACCAGATGGAAGGCGCCGCGTTCGCGCAGTGCTTCACTTGCTGCCGCGTGAACCCGGATAAGAGCAGCCTCGACGAGTTGTTCGACAGCGTTGACGAAATGCCAACGGGTCGCAGCATCCAGTTGATGTGATTTCATACTTGCAGTTTAGCCTAGTCATGGCGTCAGTCCTACCTTGCAGGCGTTTGTACCCTACCCATAAACCGGCATCTGCGGGTGGCATAGTTGCTGCTTATCTTAAGGCGTAAACCAGTGCCGGAGATCATCATGCAAAACGACGTCATTCAAAATTCCTGCGACAAGGCCCGTATCGTCAACACCGTAGCCGGTGATTGGCACGGTGTAGCGACCCATGTACTGGCCGTTGAAACAGAAGGACTCCCTTCGCGTCAGGATGAAATCCGCGAGCGCTTGCTGTCGCAGCAGACAATATATGACCGTGATGGGCAAATCCATGCCGCTGAACTGACGTTGCGCGTCAAACTGGCTTACAGCCACGGCCTGCCCTCCATGCCGAAATTGCGCAATGCCGAGGACGAAACCTTGATTGCCGGGCTGTATTCGCTGGTTGAAGAAGGCGCACTGAGAAAGAATATCCTGTTTGCCAGTGTTACAGCCGATACCCTGATGTCAGCCGAAATAGAATACCTGCCACCCCAAAATATCGTGTTCGCAGTCCATGCAGACATTGCTAACGTTTCGACACTGTTGCCCAGAATCAAACGCCTCACCGAATGTGGCTACCGCATCGTGCTGGACAATATCAACGGCGACGAAGCCTTCCTGCCGCTGGTTGCTGTGGCTAAAGCAGTGCGCATAGACGTAAGCCGCCACGATGCCATTCACCTGGATAGCCTGCAGCGTAGCCTGCGCGCCATGGGGGCACACCAATTAATTGCGACAGACATATGCAGCGCAGAAATGCTGGAAGTCTCACGCCAACTTGGATTTGACCTGTTTCAGGGCACATTCGTCACCCAGACCGAGGGCAAACCCGGGGTGGGCGTACCTGTAAACCGTCTGCGCTTGCTCGAACTCATTGACCGGGTCATGGCGCACTCGGATATGGCTGAAGTGGAATCCCTGCTGAAAATGGACGCAGTACTCAGCTACCGTCTGTTGCGTTACGCCAACAGCGCCGGTTGTGGCGTCGTTCACGAAGTCACTTCGATTGGCCAGGTATTGCAGCGCATGGGCCATGCAGCACTGTATCGCTGGCTCACCCTGCTGTTGCATAGCAGTGGCAAACCCGTTGCCAGCAGCCCGACCGTATTGAAGCGCGCCTTAACCCGTGCCAGTTTCATGCAGGCGCTGGCCGGCAAAAGCCTGCAACCTGTCAATGGCGACGAACTCTACCTGACTGGCTTGTTCTCGGTACTCGGTGAAATGCTCGACATGCCGATACAGGACGCCATCGCCCACCTCAACCTGGGCAGTTCAATCCAGCAAGCTCTGGTGAACGGTGTTGGCGTCTATGCCGGGTTCCTGGAACTCGCCCTGGCGTGTGAAGCAAACAACGAAACCCGCATCGAGAATGGCTCGGTCCTATGCATGGTGTCCTACATCGACGTAAATATCGCACTCATCAACGCATTGATTAGCGCGGAAGAAGCCGCGTTGTAACACAAGCATCCACCGGCGCAGTCCGGGCGCGCCGTGTAATCGGGTAAAATGCTGTCTCCCGATTCACGGCGCGTTGTCATGTTCCCAATTCCTGTTTTTGATATCGAAAGCATCCCCAATACCAGCGGCCTGCGCACACGCACGCAATCGTGCTGCGAAACACACTTCCACAACCGAAAAGGATAGGGGCGATTTTCGTTCCCGCTATGGGCAGTAACCTGTTTTTGATCATCGTCGCGCTGCTGCTGGTGGCGCTAAACGGTTTTTTCGTGGCTGCCGAATTCGGCATGGTCAAACTGCGCCAAACCCGCGTGAAAGCCATCGCCAAGGTATATGGGCTGCGCGGGCGCATACTCGCCAAGGTTCATGCCAAGCTCGACGCGTACCTGTCTGCCTGCCAGCTTGGCATTACCCTGGCTTCGCTGGGTTTGGGCTGGATCGGTGAACCGGCCTTTGCCGAACTGCTGAAGCCAGTGCTGGCCTGGATCGGGGTCGCATCCCCTCGGCTGATTCACGGCATTGCTTTTTTCTTCGCATTCTTCACCATCTCATTTCTCCATATCGTGGTCGGTGAGCTGGTGCCTAAATCGCTGGCGATCCGCCTGACCGAGAAAGTAGCGCTATGGACCGCTGTACCGCTTTACGGTTTTTACTGGCTGATGTATCCGCCGATCTGGGTACTCAACACCAGCGCCAACTGGGTACTAAGTTTCACCGGACTGGACCGTGCGCATGGTCACGACTCTCATTATTCGGCCGATGAACTAAAGCTGATCCTGAAAAGCAGCCGCGCCAGTGAGCATCTCACGCGCGACGAATGGAACGTACTCGCCCACACTCTCGATTTCAGCGATCTGGAAGTCACCGAGCTGATGCGTCCGTTCAATGAAGTCGTTGCCTTATCGGCCAACCATACACTGGCGGAAAATCTCGAACTCATCACCCGTCATCGTTTCAGCCGTTACCCCTATCTGGACCGGAATGACGAGGTCAAGGGCGTCATTCATCTGAAGGACATGTTCCTGGCCGAACTCAAGGAAGGCGATATCGAGGATCTGGAAAAATTTATCCGCCCGGTTCAGCAGGTCTCCCCCGACATGTCGGCGATGGAGCTGTTTCGTCGCTTTCGCAATGGTGCGCCCCACTTCGCAGTCATCGGCCATAAAGGCAGCCCACCGCTAGGCTTTATCACACTCGATAATATGCTGAGCGCGCTGGTCGGCGAGATTCGCGACGAATTCCGCCACAGCCAAAACGACTGGACCAAACTCGATGACGGCACCCTGATCGGCAAAGGCAGCCTGCCGATATTCACTTTGGAACGCGCACTGAGGATAGAACTCAACAACGATGAAGTGGATTCGATCGGCGGCCTGATCATGTGGAAACTCGGCGATATCCCCAAGGAAGGCGACAAGATTGAATTCGAGCATTTCGATGTGGTCGTCAAAAAAATGAGCGGCCCGCGCATCGTGCTGGTACGTGTCCATCAAAAACCAACGGCGCAATCCGGCAAATAATAATTTTTACCTACAATTCCTGTTAGCACTCCACATCCAGATGAACCCCACCCCACCCACCCTTGATATCGAATCCCTCAACCATGAAGGTCGCGGCGTCGCCCATCGCGACGGCAAGGCGATTTTCGTGGATGGCGCGCTCACCGGCGAAACCGTGACCTACTCGGTGTACCGCAAAAAAGAGTCGTTCGAGATGGCGCAGGTCACGCGCATCCTGCGCGAGAGCCCGGCGCGCGTGAAACCGCGCTGCAAGCACTTCGGCGTATGCGGCGGCTGCAGCCTGCAACACATGGAACCGTCGGCCCAGATCGCGGCCAAGCAGCGCGTGCTCGAAGACAACCTGGCGCATATCGGCAAGGTCCGGCCCGAAACCATGCTCTCGCCCATCCACGGCCCGGCCTGGGGCTATCGCAGCCGGGCGCGGCTGTCGGTGCGGCTGGTTGAAAAAAAAGGCGGGGTGCTGGTCGGATTTCACGAAAGAAAGAGCAGCTTTGTTGCCGAGATGAGCAGTTGCGAAGTGCTGCCGCCGCGCATTTCGGCACTCATTCCGCCGCTGCGCGAAATGATCATGCAGATGACGATTCGCGACCGTGTGCCACAGATCGAAGTGGCGGCCACCGACGCCGTGGACGTACTGGTCATGCGCCACATGGCGCCGCTTGCCGAAGCCGACGAAGCCCTGCTGCGCGGCTTCGCCGATACCCACCGCATCCAGTGGTGGCTGCAATCCAAGGGGCCGGACACCATTATCCCGTTCTACCCGCTGGACGCACCGGAGCTGGCCTATACGCTACCCGAATTCAATCTGGTGATGCCGTTCCGTCCGAGCGAGTTCACCCAGGTCAATACCGCAGTGAATCCTATCCTGATGCGGCGCGCCATGCAGCTGCTCGACCCGCAACCCGGCGAGCGCATCGTCGACATGTTCTGTGGTTTGGGCAACTTCACCCTGCCCGTCGCGCGCCGCGCCAAACACGTCGTCGGCATCGAAGGTAGCAAGGAACTGGTCGCACGCGCGCGCCAGAACGCCGAACGCAACGCCATTCATAACACTGAATTCAGGGTGGAAAACCTGTTCGAGATCAGCGCGGAACAACTGGCCGCACTCGGCCATTTCGACAAAATGCTGATCGATCCGCCGCGCGACGGTGCCTTCAAACTGGTGGAGTCACTGGGTGACGACGCGCCTAGACGTATCGTCTATGTCTCCTGCAACCCGGCCACGCTGGCACGCGACGCCGCCGTGCTGGTGCATGACAAAGGCTACCGTCTGCGTGCAGCGGGCATCGCCAACATGTTCCCGCATACCGCCCACGTGGAATCCATCGCGGTATTCGAGCGCTGATTCATTTTCCGGCCAGGCACGCAGCAGCACGCGCCAACAGCAGCGCGCGTTCGCGGGCGTTGTGTGTGAGCACGGCGGCGCGCTTGAATTCGGCACAGGCTTCGTCTTGACGACCCAATTTAGTCAGCAGGTCTCCGCGTACGCTGGGTAGCAGGTGGTAATGCGCGAGTGCGGGTTCATCGCGCAGGGCGTCGACGTGTTCCAGCCCCGCTGCCGGGCCGAACGCCATGGCCAGCGCAACAGCGCGGTTGAGCTCGACCACCGGGGAGGGCGCGATCTGGGCCAGCGCATCATAGAGTGCGGCGATGCGCGTCCAGTCGGTTTGTTCCGGTGTGTGCGCGCGGGCGTGACAGGCGGCGATGGCGGCTTGCAGCGTATAGCTGTCATACGCGTCCCCTTGCGCTTCGGCACGCGCCAGTGCCGCGAGGCCACGCTGAATCAGCAGGTGATCCCAACGGGCGCGATTTTGATCGAGCAGCAGGATGGGTGCGCCGTTTGCATCGACGCGGGCGTGTGTGCGCGAGGTCTGTATTTCCATCAGGGCAACCAGACCATGCACCTCGGGTTCTTGCGGGATGAGTTCGGCCAGGATACGTCCCAGCCGCAGGGCTTCCTCGCACAACGCGGGCCGCATCCAGTTATCTCCTGCGGTGGCTGAATAGCCTTCGTTGAAAATGAGATAAATTACTTCGAGTACAGACATCAGCCGTGTGGCAAGTTCATGAGCACGCGGCACTTCGAACGGCAC
>JANMKH010000453.1:0-2064 GCA_031371965.1 Sulfuriferula sp. | reverse complement strand
TCGTCCTTGCCGCTTTGTTGGTAGCAGGTTCAGCGGCTAACGAGGAACCGAAAGGCAAACCGCCTACCGAGTTTCGGATTCTGAACAGGAGAGGATGAGAGAAATGATTGAGAGACGAAACAATGCGAAGCGGACCGCTTTGGTTGCGAACAGCGTTGATTCAATTTATGGCACTCGTGTGTGCCCTATCTGCCTCTCTATTCCATGCCTTTCCATCTAGTGAAACAGTTTGATACAAACACGTGTCAACAAAAGCTTGATCGATCACGTTATTGGACTCATTGCAAATGCATTTACCCATCTTCGATGAGCGCGGGCCTAAGGAAGTGTTCGGACAAGGTTCAATTCTTATCGAAGTGATGGCTTGGGTAGTGCAATAATTACCAGAGGAGCACCCCATGCTGGAATCCCCCTCGGGCTGGACCCGCCGCCGGTTTCTGACGCTTACCGGAATGGCCGGGCTCTCGCTCGCTGCATGCGCCGCCCGGGCGCCAGCACACGGTGATCAGGCGCAAGCTGCGGTGGGTCCGGCACTGGAGAATGCTGCGCGCGATCATCCCGTTGCCTTGATCAACCGGTTGACCTGGGGTGCGACCCTGGGTGACCTGAACAGCCTGCGCCAGCGCGGAGTGGGGCGCTATGTAAACGCCCAGTTACACCCTGCACCCGATCCGGCGCTGCCGCCCGAAGTCATTGCGCAACTGCAGGCCATGACCATCAACCGCACACCCGTTGCCGACCTGGTGCGCAGCAGCTTCGAGCAGTTGCGCAGCATCCGCATGAGCGACCTTCCGGCAGACCAGAAGCAGCAGCAACTCAAAACCGCGCAGCAAGACATCGGCAACCTGGCGCGCGAAGCGGCCGAGCAGCAACTGCTGTACGCGCTGTATTCGCCCAACCAGTTGCAGGAGCAATTGACCTGGTTCTGGATGAACCATTTCTCGGTGTTTCAGTACAAGGACATGTTGCGGCCCATGATGGGCGACTACTATGCCAGGATCATCAAGCCGCACGCACTGGGGCGCTTCCGCGACTTGTTCCGGGCGACCGTATTCAGCCCGCAAATGCTCATCTACCTGGACAACGCGAACAACGCGCGCGGCCATGTCAACGAAAATTACGCGCGCGAGATCATGGAACTGCATACCTTGGGCGTGGGTGCCGGCTACACCCAGCAGGATGTGACCAACCTTGCCCGCGTGCTCACCGGCCTCGGGGTGAACTTGACCGGCCACCCTGAGCATGTGCGCCCGGCCTTGCGCGCCGATCTCTGGCAGAGCGACCTGGTGGCGTTCAACCCGATGCGTCACGACCCCGATCCCAAATTGGTGCTGGGTCATACCTTCGACGGTCATGGGCTGGACGAGATCAACGATGTAATCGAACTGCTGGCGGCTCATCCGGCAACCGCGCGGCATATCAGCACTCGACTCGCGCAGTATTTCGTTGCCGATGCGCCGCCGCCTGCGTTGATCGACCATATGAGCGCGGCCTGGTTGCGCAGCGGGGGCGACATTGCCGCCGTGCTGCAGGCGATGCTCACCACACCGCAGTTCGCGCAGTCGCTCGGCGGCCTGTTCAAGGATCCGACCCACTATGTCGTGTCCGCCGTGCGCCTGGCCTACGAGGGCCGCACTATCCGCAATGCCCAACCGATGGTGAACTGGTTATCGCGTTTGGGCGAACCGCTATACGGCCGGCAGACGCCCGACGGCTACCCGCTGGACGCCGCTGCCTGGAGCAGCTCGGGGCAGATGACCGCACGCTTTGAATTGGCTCGAATCATCGGCAGCGGTCCGGCGGGTCTGTTCAAGACAGACGCCTCCGACGCGCAGCCAGCAGCGGCTTTTCCGCAGTTATCCAACGCGTTTTTTTACCAGGCGCTGCAGCCTGTTTTATCGCCGGCCACGCGCCAGGCGCTGCAGCAAACCAACAGCCCGCAAGACTGGAATGCGCTGTTATTGTCCTCACCCGAGTTCATGCGCCGTTGAGCGCAAGCTGATCAGGAGCCCTTCCATGCATCGCCGCCAATTGCTCAAACTTTTTGCCGCCGCACCGCTGGCC
>JANMKH010000573.1:0-3470 GCA_031371965.1 Sulfuriferula sp. | reverse complement strand
ACTCGCCCGGCAAGGGGAAGAGTTAGCTGAACGGCAAGGGTGTTCTGGGCGACTGGAAATCTGGAGGTAGCCGAAAGCGAAGCGCTGGCCTGACGAACAGGAAGCGGATATGAGGCGACGCAGCGGGGTGAGGTGTCCGTTATCACCAAAGCCCAAAACTTGTACGGAAGGCTGCGGCGTAAATCCGACAGGCATAAGCGTGAAGGTGGGTGCGTCATACCCGGGGAGATCTGCATGCGTGCCTTGTGCTACCGGCATCGAGAGGTGCGAGGATGCGCATGCAGAAGTCAGCAGATGGCATAGTAGGTCGAGGACGAGGCGGTGAGCCGGTGAAGAGCCCTGACCGAAGGCCTGAACATTGAACAACGTGATTAGGACATTCGACCTCGATGCAAATCGACGACGCAACAAGGCAGGCGACTGCGCCAGGCACGGAGGGAGACGACCGGATGTCGTCGATGGCCATGTCCGGAGCCGAGGTTGGCACGGCGGCGGATGGGCAAACGAAAGCGGAAGAACTGCGGCAGATGGACGCCGTGGTTGAACGTAACAACCTCTGGCAAGCGTATGAGCGGGTCATGCGGAACAAGGGCGCGGCAGGAGTCGATGGGCTCACTGTGTCCGAGTTCAAGGCATGGCTGCAACAGCACTGGCCCAGCGTCAAGGCAGCACTTCTGGCGGGCAACTACATGCCGGCGGCGATCCGCAAAGTGGACATACCCAAGCCCAATGGCGGGGTACGCACACTGGGCATCCCGACGGTGGTGGATCGACTGATCCAGCAAGCGCTGCTGCAAGTTTTGCAACCGGAATTCGAACCTGAATTCTCCGAGCATAGTTATGGGTTCCGACCGGGCCGCAATGCATGGCAAGCGGTGCAACGAGCGCAGAGCTATATCGGGGAAGGCCGCCGTTGGGTGGTTGACCTCGATTTGGAGAAATTCTTTGATCGGGTGAACCACGACATTCTCATGTCGCGGGTAGCGCGCCGGGTCGAGGATGATCGGGTATTGAAACTGATTCGGCGTTATCTGGAAGCGGGCATGATGTCAGAAGGGATCGTTAGCGCGAGAACGGAAGGCACGCCGCAAGGCGGGCCACTGTCGCCACTGCTATCGAATATCCTGCTGACGGATTTAGACCGTGAGCTGGAACGCAGGGGACACCGATTCTGCCGCTATGCCGATGACTGCAACATTTACGTCAAAAGCGAAGTGGCAGGACGGCACGCGATGGAGGCGATCACCGACTACTTGGAGAAGAAATTGAAGCTTCAAGTGAATCGGGGCAAAAGCGCCGTCGCGCGGCCTTGGCAGCGAAAGTTTCTGGGCTACAGTGTCACTTGGCACAAGCAGCCACGCCTTAAAATTGCTGACAGCAGCGTGAAGCGATTGAAAGACAGGGTGCGTGAGATCATTGTCGGGAATGCCTCGCGCAATCTCGATAAAACGGTCGAAGCGCTCAACCCAATGCTGCGTGGCTGGACATCCTACTTTCGGCTGACCGAGGTGAAAGGTGTGTTGCAGGAACTTGACGGATGGATTCGGCGCAAACTGCGTTGTCTGCTATGGCGGCAATGGAAGCGACCGGCCACCCGGAATAAGCGACTCCAAGCGCGAGGTGTGGATGAGGCGCGCGCATGGAAATCGGCAAGCAACGGACGCGGCCCTTGGTGGAACGCCGGAGCGAGCCATATGAACGCGGCCTATCCAAAACGCTTCTTTGACGTACTGGGGTTGGTTTCGTTGCTGGACACTCAGCGACGCTTCCAGCATGTTTAATGAACCGCCGTATGCGGAACCGCACGTACGGTGGTGTGAGAGGGCGACGGGGGCAACTCCGTCCCCTACTCGATTACGACTTTGGCGTACCGGCAGTTTACCTGGCGGACTTGATGCAGGTTAAAAAGAAGTGGGCGCCACCTGCATAAGCAGGCATCACTGAGTTATCAAAGTGCAATGGAGCGCCCGCATGAACTCTACCATTACCTTCGGCCACCGTTTGTCACAAGCCTGGTTTACCATTCCGGACAGTCTGTTTTCTGAGATTGAGCGCCAACTGGGCGATCCATCACGCGTAAGCTGCAGCAATTGATTCGCACGTTTGAAGTCGCCGGTGGGAGTGCACCTCCCCGATTGGCGGATGACGGGGCGGCCGCAACGCGACCGTCCCGCACTGGCCGCGCCTTTATCGCCAAGGTCGTGCTCAATCTCACCACCATCGAAGCGCGGATCGACCGCCTGCATCAAATCGCTGCCTCAAGCGCCTGTGCGGCTTTGGCATGTTCCGGACGCCGCCGGACGCCACCACCTTCTCGCGTACATTCGCCCGAAGCGCGGGAGCGGCCAGCGAAGAAGCTAAAGAATATGGTGGCCGAACTGGCACCGATAGGGAAAATTCGGCCCGGAAATCACTGGAAAATGGGGTTTTCTACAGCGTCAACGTATCCGGTGTGAGTTTTGGCCGAGCATATCGAGCGTAATCAGCGTAATGCCGTTCTCGGTGACATGAAAGCGGCGCGCATCTTCGTTGCGGTCTACGCCCACCACCATGCGTTCGGGGATCTTGCAGCCCTTGTCGATCACACAGCGGCGCAAGTAAGCATGGCGCCCGATATCCACCTCTGGGAGCACCACGGCGTCTTCCACGGTAGCGAAGCTGTTCACTTGGACATTGGAAAACAACACCGAGTGCCGCACCGTGGCACCACTGATCAGGCAGCCACCCGACACCGTGGAGCCCACCGCAAGGCCGCGCCGTTCTTCGTCATCGAACACAAACTTGGCGGGCGGTAATTGCTCCTGGTGGGTCCAGATCGGCCAGTGCTTATCGTACAAATTAAGCTCCGGCGTGATGTTGGCCAGATCCAGATTGGCCGCCCAATAGGCATCCACCGTCCCCACATCGCGCCAGTAGGATTCCCCACCGGGCAGAGTGTTGACACAGCTGTCCTTGAAGCGGTGAGCGTAGACGCGATAGCGCGAAATCAAATGGGGAATGATATTTTTGCCGAAATCGTGTTCGGAATCGGGATCGTCTGCATCGCGAATCAGTTGTTCATAGAGGAAGCTGGCATTGAACACATACACGCCCATGGACACCAGCGCGCGCTCCGGACTATCTGAAATGGGCGTAGGGTGCTCGGGTTTCTCGGCAAAATCCACCACGCGCTCGTCAACGTCTACAGTCATCACGCCAAACGCGCGTGCCTGTTCAATCGGCATCTCGATACACGCCACCGTCAGATCGGCCGCGTAGCGCACGTGGCATGCCAGCATTTCGCCGTAGTCCATTTTGTAGATGTGATCGCCCGCCAGAATCAGCACATTGTCGGGTTCGTGATTACGCACAATATCCATATTCTGAAACACTGCATCTGCGGTACCCTTGTACCAATTCAGTTCCGAGATACGCTGTTGCGCCGGTAACAACTCGATGAACTCGTTGAACTCGCCGCGCAAAAACCCCCA
>JANMKH010000569.1:0-2370 GCA_031371965.1 Sulfuriferula sp. | reverse complement strand
CCCGGCGATCCTATCGGCCCACGAGTCCGAGATGCAACCAGTACGGCCACGCAGGATGCAGATTCAGAAGTGAGGCGCATCGCGGTGGGAGCACTCGGCTTTGCTCCAGCATTGCCTGTTGTGTTCCCCGCCTTGGCCGATGCCATGAATGATGAATCCTGGCAGGTGCGCGAGGAAGCCGTCATGACACTGGGCAAGTTGCGCGCAGAAAACGCGGTGCCGCAACTCATTGCTGCAATGCAGGACAGCTATTGGCAAGTCAGGATCAAGGCTGCACGCAGTCTCGGCAGGCTCAGGAGTCGTGCGGCTTTGCCCGCACTGTGCGAGGCATTGGTGCACCCGGTGAGCAATTTGCGCAAGGAAGCCGCGGTCGCCCTGGGTGAAGTGGGCGATCCCGAAGCATTGCCCGCACTGGAAAAAGCGCTCGAAGACCCCGATCCGGATGTGCGCAAACTGGCCAAGCTGGCCATGACGCAGATAGCGCGCTGATCAAGCGGGCTGAAAGGAAAAAACCATGACCTATATCGTTGCCGAACCCTGCATCCGTTGCAAGTTTACCGATTGTGTTGAGGTATGCCCGGTGGATTGCTTCCATGAGGGCCCCAATTTTCTGGTGATCAACGCAGCCGTGTGCATCGACTGTTCACTGTGCGTGGATGAATGTCCTGCCGGTGCAATTTTCGCTGAAGAAGATCTGCCGCCGGAGTATGAAAAATACGTGGCCCTGAATGAAGAGCTGTCGCAAGTGTGGCCGGTCATCAGTGCCCGTGTGGATGCGCCGGCAGATGCGGATGAATGGATGGGTGTGCAGGAGAAATTTCAGTATCTGCAAACAGGTTGAAATGTGTACCGCATGAATGCAGTGCACGCCACTACAGGTCGCACGCTTGAGGGGCATGGAACACAGTGGCAAGAGGATAAAGATTCAATAAAACAGGTTGTTATAAAAAATACTCGCTGGGTATGAAAGTTGCCTATTTAAATACATGTGTAACTTATTTTAAAAGGGGTACTTATTGTGATTACGCGGCTAACAAGTAATACAACCGGAAAAAATGCATCATTATTTAAACTGCTACTCGCAGCTGCGGCGCTGGCGTCCTCGGCATTTTTAACGGTGGTGGCACATGCCGAAGACGTGACTCTCGGTATCGGTATCCAGAACACCACGACCAATACAGTCACTGCCGGAATAGTCATGGAGAAGCTGGGCTTGCTGGAAAAATACTTGCCGAAGACCGGCAAGTACCAGGATATCCATTTCAAGATCGATTGGCAGAACTTCACATCCGGTCCACCAGTCACCAACGGCATGATCGCGAACAAGTTGCAGATCGGAATGATGGGCGACTATCCATTGCTGGTGAATGGCGCCACTTTCCAGAACAGTAACGACACCAAGAGCGAACTGGTCGCGATTATCGCGTACAACAAGGATGGTGCAGGCAATGGCGTCGTCGTGCGCAAGGACTCGCCTTACTACCAACTGTCCGACCTGAAGGGCAAGAGCATATCCGTGCCGTTCGGTTCCGCTGCCCATGGCATGCTGTTGAAGGCGATGGAGGACAGGGGGTGGAAGGATGATTTCTGGAAGCTGTCCAATCAGAGCCCGGAAGTCGGTACGACCAATTTGCAGGAGGGCAAGATCGATGCGCATGCGGACTTCGTGCCATTCGCGGAGTTGCTTCCCTACCGCGGCTTTGCGCGCAAAATTTTCGACGGCGTCGAGACCAAGGTACCCACCATGCACGGCATCGTGGTGCGCAAGTATTTTGCGGACAAATACCCGGAAGTCATTGTCGCCTATCTGAAAGCGCTGCTGGATGCGAACGACTGGGTTCGCAAGAATCCAAAATTGGCCGCAGAAAAAATTCAGGACTGGACCAAGATCGAAAAAGAGGTTGTCTACATATTTCTTGGGCCAAGTGGTATCCACACGCTGGACCCGACCATCAAGCCGAAATGGATAGAGACCATCAAATACGACACCGGCGTGCTGCAGCGCATGGGGAAAGTAAAGCAATTCAATGCCGATGCCTGGGTTAACGAGTCCTATATCCGCGAAGCTTTCAAGGAAAAAGGCCTGGATTACGACAAGCAGAAGGCGAGTTTTGCCGGGTATGAAATTGGCGGCATGGATCCCTTGTGCAAGAAGCCGATCAAGGATCCCAGAGCGGGCGGTGAGGTGTGGATAGAAAATGGTGCCATTACCGCATATAGCTCTCCGGACTGTACCTTGGCTGCGGTAAAGAAAGCCACATCCGAAGACAAGAAGATAGATGTGGTTTACCTGTTCGACAAGACGTACGGCATCAAGCTGTTCGCTGACAAGGCGTTCTATGCCCTCGATGTCAAACAGCCAAAACACCC
>JANMKH010000337.1:0-3970 GCA_031371965.1 Sulfuriferula sp. | reverse complement strand
CCCATCCCGACGCCATTGGCAAAACCCTGTCCGAGCGGCCCAGTCGTAATCTCAACACCCGGCGTCAGAATATTTTCCGGGTGTCCCGGCGTTTTGGAATGAAGCTGGCGAAACCGCTTGATCTCGTCCATCGACAGATCGTAACCGGTCAGATGCAGCAACGAATACAGCAGCATCGAACCATGGCCGTTAGACAGCACGAAACGGTCCCGGTCAGGCCATTTTGGATTGGCGGGGTTGTGGCGCAGATGGTGGTTCCACACCACTTCGGCGATTTCCGCCATACCCATGGGCGCTCCGGGGTGGCCTGACTTGGCCTTTTCCACCGCGTCCATGGACAGCGCACGGATAGCATTTGCGAGATCGGTACGAGTTGCCATTGCTTCTTCCTTAGTTGATAAAAATACATTTAATGCTGCAAAAACGGGCCCTCAGGCTTGCAACCGGCATACCCGAAGAGGGGGCGTTCAGAATATTTGTAACCAGCGATGTGCCCGCAAGCCAGACAATTCAAATGCTTAAGCGGCGCAGTCTCACTGCTTTACGTAAAAAAATGCAGTGAAAGTTCTTGATTATGGCCGAGCCAGCCAATTTGGGCAAGCCAGGCAAGCTTCTGAATTGGCGGAGAAAGCCACGAATTTATGGCCGGAAATGCCCGGTTTTTAAGGCGCTACGCGAAGGTTTCCAAATCGGGCTGGAGATAATCAAAGTTTTTAATTGCGCCGCCCTGTTCATTTATCCGCAGCACGTATCCAGGCCTTCCATTCCGCGAACAAATCGACTCCCAGCGCCGCCACCACCGGGCGTTCCCACAGGTCATCAGCCCAGAAATCATCGCAAGCCAGGGTGCACATTTGCCCCCCCGCCTCTTCCATAATCAGGCAACCGGCAGCGTAGTCCCACAATTTCTGACCGCCATGCAAATACACATCGAACCGCCCTGCTGCGGTGTAACACCAATCCAGGGTGCTGGCACCGAAATTGCGCTGCGAGCTGTATGGTGGATGTAACGCCACCTGGGTCGCGATAGCGTCGCTGATGCGCTTTAATTCGACCCCGGCCAGACTGTGACGCAAGTCGGGCGAGCGGGTCATGATTGGTAGCCGTTCCCCATTCAAAAAAGCGCCCTGGCCTTTTTCGGCATAAAACATCTCATCGGCTACCGGATCGTAAATCACCCCCATGACGCTACGCCCGGCTTTCATCAGCGCCACAGATACGGCGAAATACGGCACGCCATTGACGAAATTGGACGTGCCGTCGATGGGATCAATACACCATAGTCCGTCTGATCCCGCCATCCACTGCATGCGCTGCTCGGACTCGGGCATTTCTTCGCCCAGCACCGGATACGGCGCGATGCGCGTCAACTCGCGCACCAGTGCCACCTGGCAGGCCAGATCAGCCTCGGTACACAAACTGCCGTCAGCCTTGTGACTATGCGCAACTTTCAGGTAGCGCGGCATCACCTCGGCTTGAGCGACGCATTTGACAACTTCAATGACCGATTGCAGCACGGTTTAGTCCGTCTTCCACTTGATCGAGCAGCCCATGCTGGGAATCTGCTCCAGCGGACCTTTTTGTGTCTGTGCCACTTGCTTCATGGCTTCGAACAAGTCACGGCGCACGCCCTCCGGCGCGGTTTCCTTGCGTGAAGCGTCAAAGCGGCCACGGTATTGCAACTCAAAACCGCGATTGAATCCGAAAAAATCCGGTGTACACACTGCGTCGTAAGCGCGTGCGACAGCCTGGCTTGCATCGAACACATAAGGAAAGGGAAATTCGAACTCGGCAGCCACTTTTTGCATATTGTCGAAACCATCTTCCGCATAATCCGCCGGATCATTGGACATAATGGCGATACTGTTGATGCCGTAGTGGTCGCGCAGCTCGCGGCAATCGCGCACGAGGCGCGGGCGTATCGCCTGCACATAGGGGCAATGGTTGCAGATGAACATCACCAGCAGGCCGTTTTCGCCCCTCGCCGTTTGCAGCGCGTAACGCTTGCCGTCCACGCCAGGCAGATCGAAATCCGGGGCTTTCCAGCCAAAATTGCAGACCGGTGTTTGCAGACTGACCATTTATTTCAACTCCAATTACGATGCAATGCGCATTATCATATCACGCACCCTTAGCCGCTTTTTGCCATCATGCCACGCCTTTACCTGCCCGAAACGCTTGCGCCGGATACCTTCATTACCTTGCCGGATGCCAGTGCACACCACGCTGCGCGCGTGTTGCGGCTGTCTGTGGGCGACTCGGTAACGTTGTTCAATGGCCAGGGTGGGGAGTGGATGGGTAGCATCCACCACATCGGCAAACGCGAGGTGGAAGTGCGTGTGGGTCAGTGGCAAAACGTGGAGCGCGAATCAACACTGCGCGTCACGCTGGCGCAAGGCATCTCCAGCGGCGAGCGCATGGACTACACCCTGCAAAAAGCGGTGGAACTGGGGGTGCACGCGATCCAGCCGGTAGCCTGCGCGCGCAGCGTAGTGAAGTTGTCTGGCGAGCGCGCCGACAAGCGCCGCACCCATTGGCAAAATCTGGTGATTGCCGCCTGCGAGCAATGCGCGCGCAACCGCGTGCCGGAGGTATCCGATATTGCCCCTTTGCCCGTCTGGCTGGCGCAGCCCGCCACGGCGCCGCTCAAACTGATGTTCGCACCAGACGCGCAGCACACCCTGCATACCCTGCCCCGGCCGGACGGCGACGTTGCCATGCTGGCGGGGCCAGAGGGCGGCTTTGCTGCGCATGAATACAGTGCGGCGCTCGCAGCCGGATTCATCCCGATCCGGCTGGGGCCGCGCGTACTGCGCACAGAAACCGCTGCGCTGGCAGCGCTCGCCGCCATGCAAATCCTGTGGGGAGATCTGTAACAAACGCGCGTATTTTGTTATACACTTCAAGCACATCCAATCCAAATCTAACAACAAACCGTATGGTCGCCTCTCCGCCCTCCGCCTTCGTCCACTGGTTCCGCGCCGCCGCACCTTATATTCATGCGTTTCGCGGCAAAACTTTTGTTATCGCATTTGGCGGCGAAGTACTTAGCGACGGCCAGTTCACCCGCCTGGCGCATGACCTCAATTTGCTCAACAGCCTCGGCGTGCGCCTAGTGCTGGTACACGGCGTACGCCCGCAGGTGGAGGAACACCTGACTCAGCGCGATGCGGTGATCCGTTACGCCGACGGGCTGCGCGTTACCGACGATGCCGCGCTGGCCTGCGTCAAGGAGGCAGTGGGCGAGGTGCGGGTGGAGATCGAGGCGTTGCTGTCGATGGGACTTCCCAACAGCCCGATGGCCAACGCCGACATCCGTGTAGCCAGCGGCAATTTCGTCACCGCCCGGCCGCTGGGCGTACGCGGCGGGGTGGATTTGCTGCACACCGGCGAGGTGCGCAAGATCAACGCCGCCGCCATCCGCCAGCGTCTGGAAGACAACGACATCGTGCTGCTGTCGCCGCTCGGCTATTCGCCTACTGGCGAAATATTCAACCTGTCGCTGGAGGACGTGGCCACCAACGCCGCGCTGGCGCTGGGTGCGGACAAACTGATTTTTCTGATGGAAACCGAAGGGGTACATAACGCCCGCGGCGGCCTGCTACGCGTGCTCACCGTGCCGGAAGCGGAAAAGATCGCGGCCGGCAAACGCGCCCTGCCCGAGGACGTGGGCTTTTATCTGCCCTGCGCCATCACCGCCAGCAAGCACGGCGTCAGCCGCGTCCATCTGATTAGCCGTCACGTTGATGGCGCATTATTGTCCGAGTTGTTCACCCACGCCGGCATCGGCACCATGCTCACGCCGGCGCGGCTGGAAACCCTGCGCCCGGCCAGCATCGATGATGTCGGTGGCATCCTGGAACTGATCCGTCCACTGGAAGAGGACGGCATGCTGGTGCGGCGTTCGCGCGAGCGGCTGGAAATGGAAATCGAACGCTTCATCGTGCTGGAACACGACGGCATACTGATC
>JANMKH010000331.1:0-17957 GCA_031371965.1 Sulfuriferula sp. | reverse complement strand
CACGGTTTCCGCCGGGACTATTTTTGCGAGTGCCCGCACGTACATTTCGTCGTCGTACTGTGACCAGAACAGAAAACGCGCGCCCGGCTTGGTTTCCCATACCCTGCGAGCCAGTTCAATGCCGTTTATTTTGGGCATCTGGATATCCGTAATGACCCAGGGCTCATCTAACTCAGTGCACAGGGACAGGGCTTGCATGCCATTCTGTGCCGATATCACCCGACGTGGCGCAAGCAACTCAATGAGGAAACCACGATCTCGGTGATTGTCGTCGGCTACGATCAGGGGGTGGCTGGCATTCATGGATGGGGATTCACTTCACGCCCAGAGCTAAGCAGCCAGCGAAAATTCAGCCGGGTGCCGGTATTGAAGCGAGAATGCTCATGGTTGAATGTGGCGCCCATTGCGCGGGCGCGCTGGCGCAGATTGGAGAGCCCGTGTCCCTCAGTGCCAGATGCCGCAATCCCTACGCCGTCATCGTCAATAGTTAATACAATATGATCGTCCACTGTGCGCAAGGCAATCTCGCCCATCGAGGCATGCGCATGTCTTAAGACATTGGTGGCGGATTCACTGATGATGCGAAATAAATTAACCCGCTGAAACTCTGTCAGCGCTTGCTCGGCAGCGTGCTCAAAGTGGAGCGTCCAGCTCGGCGATTCTGCTGCGTTACGCTCAAGGAAAGAACGCGTTGCGGCTTCCAGACCGAGGATGTCCAGCGTTTGTGGATGGAGGTCGTCGATAATGCGCCGTATACCGGTGGAAATATTGATTACCTCCTTTCTAAGCGAAGCCAATTGACTCGCTTGTTCTGCACCTCTGGCTGGAAGCTTTTCAGTAGCTTCCAGCGTGCGTGCTACCGATGTTAAATCGGCAAGCGCCTGATCATGAAGATCCATGGCAATGCGCTTACGTTCATTTTCGGCACCCTGCAGGACTTTTTCCACGGCAACGACATTGAGCAGGCGCTGGGTCATGTCGGCAACACAGCTAGCCAGTTCGTCAAGTTCATCGCGGACGGTTGATGGCGCATCCACTGGTACCAGATTTCCGCTGCACAGGGACCGGGCTTGCCGGGCAAGCGTGCCAAGCCGCGAGCGAACCGACCGTACGGTAATCGCCGATAGAAGCACCGCAAGAAACAGGCATACAAGTAGCATGTAAAGCGAAGTCTCTGCCAAATCTGTAATCACGCTGTTGAGCCTGGTGTAGTAATTCGTGTAGGCCAGGCGTTTTCCATCCCATAAAGCACTGTTGAATGCTTCCAATTTTGGCATCACGGCCGCTAGCGCTGAATTGACGCGTGCAGAATTGAATCCGGCAGGATTATTTATGATTGTCTGCTCCTTCTCTATAAGCGCGCGCAGATCGGAAGGCATCTTATAGAGCACCTCGGGATATAACAGGTTCGCGGAAAAAATGGCCGATTGGTCTAGATATTCCGGTGTTTCGGAGAGAAAAGTTGTTGGATTGCTGCGAAGGTGGCGCGTAACGATTTTCTGAAGCCGGTACCCTGCACCTATTGCCAAGTGTAGGTGATCAGTAGTGCGAACCCATTGCCGTATGACCTCATTTTCATGACGAATCTGAGCCAAACCAAGCAATGAATATCCTATCAGACCCGTGAGCAATGCAATGATTACCGCCGGAGCAAGTGAGAGCTGATAGACAAACGGCAATCTCAGCATAATGGCGTCCTGAGCTCTAAGTATCGTTTTGATTTTATACTCAATATGTACATTCATGACTGTGCAAATGCACAGTCATGAATGGCCGGTCAATACTGATTATTTGCGTTTCGAACGCTTTCCTTAAATCCGATATATCGCAATAGTGGGCTTGGCAGGTTTATTCCTGCAAGGAAGAATACATACCAACTCACTACCTATCGGAAGGAGATAACATGCGAAAAAAACCAGCTATCTACATGCTACTTGCGTTTTTTTGGGGCGGCCTAGCTATTTTCCAGCCTGCCCAGGCAGCAAGCGCACGATCCCATCACTCAGCCGTTGCTGCTAAAGAAAAGGTGGTCATTCAAGTGAGCGACAATGATCCAAAAAAATGGGCGCTCGCTCTGAATAATGCCGAAAACGTACAAGAAGACATTGGTAAGGACAAGGTTGACATTGAAATTGTCGCGTATGGGCCAGGTCTGCCAATTTTGAAACTTGATTCACCCGTTGCCAGCCGGGTGGCAGAGGCGATCGCGAGCGGAATCAAGGTAGTTGCTTGTGAAAACACCATGAGGAAGACCAATCTGACCAAGGACGACATGCTGCCTAACCTGGATTACGTTAAATCCGGGGTGCCAGAGATCATGCACAGACAACAAGAAGGCTATGCCTATATTCGCCCCTGAAATAGCATGTTTTTGGCGCCGAGAGGCAACCAACTCTGGGTGAAATACAGATACGTTTCACCTGGAGCACTACAGCAATTCAAAACAGGTCACAACCCTACTAGCTGCGCATCCACTCCGCGTTCGGCGAGATTTTGATGGATAGTGCGCATACTGGTGCAGTCGGGATCGTAGGCGACCAGCATGAGGTGTGGAGCGGATTGTGAAACATGGGCGCTGATGACGCAGGGATCTTCGCGTACGCAGTCTTCCAGCACAACTTTTTCCGTAGGGCCGAGATTGCGATCGAGGTGAAACATGACATTGGCGATGGATGTGAGCATGATTTTTTCCTCCTGCTATTTAGCATAGACCAGCGATCCCGTCTCTGGCTGGTCATAAGAGAAATTCATCGCGCTACCTATTCCTTCAATTGAGCTTGCCGTATCCCAACATTCCCATCATGAATCTTACCGTGCCATAAGCCAGCCAAACCAGACTGCGCTTGTACCAGGGCCGATGTAGCCAACGGTCATGGACAAGGCACTGGCTGCCCGTATCGATGGCCGCTTGCAGGCTGGCATGCAGTTGCCCGGCGAATACATGGTCTTCGAGCACGATATTGGCCTCGCGTGCCAGTAACAGGCTAAATGGGTCAATATTACTGGAGCCTACAGTGGCCCAGCGCTGGTCGATTACCGCGACTTTGGCGTGCAGAAAGCTCTTGTGGTATTCGCATATAGTTATTCCTGCCGCCAGGAATTGGCCATAAAGAGCGCGCGAGGCATAGTGCAGCAAGCGATATTCCACCCTGCCCTGCAACAGCAGGGAAACCCTCACGCCGCGCTCTGCTGCTTCGATCAACGCACGGCGGAAACGGATACCAGGCAGGAAGTAGGCATTGGCAATAATGATTTCGCCGCGCGCTGCATTGATGGCATCCAGATAGGCTTCCTCAATATCGCGCCGGTGGCGCAGGTTGTCGCGTATCAGCAACGCGGCCTGTTGTTCGCCTGCCGGGGCCGAATGCACCACCACTGAATGCAACCGGTGCGCCCTGCGGCCTTGCGTCCATTTCACCAGCTTCCACAGACGCCGCATCACGGGCGCGATCTGAGCGAGTACCGGCCCCTCCACCCGAACTGCATAATCGTAGCGCGGTGGAATCTGTCCGGGTGTATCCATATCGTCAATGATATTGATGCCGCCCACGAACGCGGTGCGTGCATCAACCATGCACAGCTTGCGGTGCAGACGGCGCAGGCGGTTGCGGCGCAGGTGCAGTATGCCGGGTTCGGGGCGAAATATTAAAATCTCAACACCGTCGCGACGCATCTCATTCAGTAGCTGGGTTGGCAATGCCTTGCTGCCAAATCCGTCCAGCACCAAACGTACAATCACCCCTCTCAATGCGGCACGCGACAGCGCTGCAGCTATCGTACGTCCGGTAACGTCGTTTGCAAAAATGTATGTTTCCAGGTGGATTTCTTGCCGCGCAGCATCTATCGCCACCTGCAACGCGGGAAAAAATTCCATGCCATTTTTGAGCAGTGTAATACGGTTACCGGACAGGAGGCCTGGCGTCATGCGTGCTTAAGGGTTGCAGTGAGCGCGGCATGGTCAGAAATACGTCGCCAGTAGGCGCCATGCATTACGCTCGCCTCGGCAACATCAAAGCCGCGTACGTAGATTCGATCCAGGTGAAACATTGGAAACGCCGAGGGAAAACTGCGTGCCGGGCTGCCATTAGCCAGCTCGAACACTTCTCTCAACCCTAGTTCCTGGGCCAACTGCTTCCCGGCCCGAATACGCCAATCGTTAAAGTCGCCGGCAATAATGAGCGGTGCATCATCCGGGACTGCGCTGCGGATACGCTCAGCCAGCAAATGCATCTGAATGGCACGACCACGCTCGAACAAACCCATATGCACGCACAGGCAATGCAGCGTTTGTTTCATCCTCGGTACCGCCATCTCGGCATGCAACAGGCCGCGTGATTCGTAGGCGTGGGCGGAAATATCCAGATTGTCCCAACGCAGGATAGGGTAGCGCGACAAGATGGCATTGCCATGGTGGCCCGCATCATAGACAGCATTTTTACCATAGGCGAAGTCCGCCCATACGCTGTCGGCGAGAAATTCGTATTGAGGGGTGGTGGGCCAGTTAGCGAATCGCTCAGCATGGCCTGTGTGACTACCTTGGACCTCCTGAAGAAATACAATATCCGCAGATAACGCCCGTAGCCGCTCACGCAACTCATGGATAACCATGCGTCGATTAAAGTGGGAAAACCCCTTATGGATGTTGTAGCTGGCGACGCGCAAAACGATGCTCATAGCCGTATGATAGCAATTCCTGTGGCCGAAGCGTCAGCTCGATGCGCCTCTGAAACCCTGTTTGATTGAAGATGTTTTATCCACATTCACCATCATGTTGGGTTGCTAAGCGGCTGCACGTGGATGTTCACGCTCCTGCACGCTGCTGCGCTTATCGACATAGAGACTGGAACCTGGTGTGCGTTTTGCCATTTTTTTAACTTCCGTCGCAGCCGCAGCAACCTCGTAGTGTCCGGAAAATCGCCTCGGGGCAACCTGCACTACCCCAATGGATAACGCAGGGAAAGGATGAAATTCCATGTTGCCGCGTCGGTCTTCCGCCTCATATCCGCCAGCAGCCAGGATTTGGGCTGACAGCATCCCGGCAAGGTTGCTGTCAAATGCAGCCAGTATCTGGCGACAGCGCTGTTCCCAATCCGGGCTTTGGAAAAGCATAAAAAAATCATCACCACCGATATGCCCGACAAAATCCATATCCGGATCGCAATGAACAGATAGCAAACTGGCTGTCATCTGAATAACTTCATCCCCCTTACGATAGCCGTAGACGTCGTTGAAGGGCTTGAAATGATCCAGATCGGCATAACACGCACAAAACGCCTGCTCATTTTCCAGCAAACGTTCGGTATGTTCGGTGATCGGCACGTTTCCCGGCAACAGGGTCAGGGGGTTGGCATAGCGCGCTGCCTGGATTTGCAACTCGGTAATTTCCTGCATCAGATCAAAGCTGGATCCCACACCCAAGTAGAGACCCCGATCAGTGAAGATATATCCATCGGCAAAATTGCTTTTACCCTTGTTGACCACCAGTTGGCTCAATTCGGCCACCGATGTTTTGATATCGACAATCAACGGATCGCTGTCCATGAACATGGCGCAAGGCTTACGTCCGTACAACTCGCGTGTATACACACGCGAAAATCGGTCTATCAGCAGGCTGCGATTGATCAAGCCGACGGGTATGCCATCTTTAACCACCGGCAAGGCATGGAGCTTGGGATGCGCTTGAAATACTGTAAGTACTTCTTCGCTCATCGCATTCGGCGGCACTGAAGGCGCATCCATCAGTAATTTCCTGGATTGATGTTTGCGCGCATCGATCTTCTGGGTATGCGGATAAACACAAATCTGCGCACTGGCCATGCATTCCAACACCTCCTGGCTGGGTGAGTGGGCCGGATGATCGAGCGGATGACCAATAAAATAGCCTTGCCCGAAACAGATACCCATGTCTTTGATGACCTGGAATTCGGCACGATTCTCAATACCTTCGGCAATCAGGCGAGCGCCGCCGTTCTCGGCAATTTGCTGGATGGAACGAATGAATTGCAGCTTGGTTGGATCCTGATGAATCCTGTGAACGAAATGCTTGTCTATTTTTACATAGTCCGGCTGCAGTTCCGACCATAGCCTGAGACTGGAAAAACCCTCGCCCAAATCATCCAGGGCAATCTGAAAGCCTTCTGCACGCAACGCCATGACCGCTTCCACTACTGGCGCCAGCGCCATCTTGGGCGAGCTTTCAGTGATCTCGAAAACGATACGATCACGCGGAAAATCCTCTCTATTAAGGAACGCCTGCACTTCATCTGTTTCCAGGCAGCCTTCCAACAAGCCCAGCGGGCTTATATTCAAAAACAGACGCCCGGGTAACGCCCGCTTGATGAACCAGTCAAGCACAGTGGTCACGCAGAGCGACTCTATACGACCTGATAGTCCGAATTGTTCGGCCGTACTCAGCAGCTTGATGGGGGAATGCAACGGACTGTCTGAAGGGCCGCGGATCAGGCCTTCATAGCCGATCAGTTGGCCCGCACGCAAGTCCATAATGGGCTGAAAAACAGCCTGGAGTGTTCCATTTTCCAGGATATCCAGCAACAGGTCATGCAGTCTCATGGATACCTACCTATTTACAAAATAACCTGAGCATCCTATATGCACAATATGTCAGTTACGTGACAAATGCGGCTATGCAAAACATCATATTGGTGCCCCGCTTAAACAGGATTTACTTGAGCAGGCGCTTGATTGCCTCGGCATTGCTGGATGAGAAGCATTTTTCTGCCGCTGCTTCAGCGGTTAACCATGCATAGCCAAGATGCTCACGTGACGACACGGTGATCGGTAATATATTGGGCAATACCAGGCCGAATACATGCTCGGTATTCTCGGTGACACCTGGCGCATAGCGCTGGCGCCACTGCGGATAAATAGTGAAGGTGTTTTGATAACCCCAATCGTCAAGCTGGAAACATTGCGCATCCAGCCCGGTCTCTTCCCCCACTTCACGCATCGCGGTTTGTCGGAGGCTTTCCTCACCATCCCGGCTTCCAGTGACCGATTGCCACCAACCCGGTTGATCAGCGCGTTCCAGTAACAACAACAATTGCGAATCCCGGGTATAAATAACGACCAGCACGGAAACAGGCTGTTTATACGATTGCTCCATGTACTTTCTCAAGGTTCGTAACGAATTGCCGTTATTAGGATAATAATGGTATATAAATACCAAAACAAAACATAAAAAACATGGAGACTGAAGATGAATCCTGCACTCTGCTATATCCGTACCGCCCTCGGTCGGGACGAACTGCAACAACCCAAACTCGGCCTCAGACCACGTTGCCGGCAACTACTGTTTGTACTGGATGGTACGCTATCGGTCGCGCAGTTAGGTCAGTCCATGCCTGGCATCAGCGATCTGGAAGGCACCTTGCAAGACATGCAAAAGCTGGGCTTGATTTGCCTCGGTAGCGAGGCCCCTGCTAAAACCAGCGTCACAGCAAGCACCACAACCAGCAGTCACGATGATCTGGCAGAAAAGCTGGATCACGCCATGCATCACAGCACGGACAGCGGCAACCGTTTTGAGGATGCGAAGTGTCATGCCGTAGATATGATGACCGCACTGTTTGGCGCCAAATCCTCGCATGTGGACAAGCTCGCACAAGCCAGCACGCAAGGCGAACTGCTGGCAGAGGTCGCCAAGTGCAAAAAAATCCTCGGTGCTGTGGCGAGTGCATCCAAGGCACAGCACTTCGAGCAGTCGGTACTCGCCGCGTTGCAAAAATAATCCCCCATGTTTGGGGCGGGAAAGCGTTGCTATGCCTTTGCTGTCTCTGTATTGCGCAAGCGGATGTGCAATTCACGCAACTGACGCTCGTCCACTGCATTCGGTGCTTGCGTCATCAAGTCGTTGGCACGCTGGGTTTTTGGAAAGGCGATCACGTCGCGGATGGATTCTGCGCCCGCCATCAGCGCCACCAGGCGGTCCAGACCGAAGGCCAGGCCGCCATGCGGCGGCGCACCGAATTGCAGGGCATCCAGCAGGAAGCCGAATTTCTCGCGCGATTCTTCCTGGCTGATGCCGAGCGCTCGGAATACGATTTCCTGGACTGCTTGCTGATGAATACGCACCGAACCGCCACCCACTTCCCAGCCATTCAGCACCATGTCGTAAGCGCGTGACAACGCAGCACCGGGGTTGCTTTCCAGCAGCGCTTCGTGACCCAGCTTGGGCGCGGTGAAAGGGTGATGCAGCGCATCCCAGCGTTGCTCTCCTTCGTTGTATTCAAACATCGGGAAATCCACCACCCACAACGGCTTCCATTCATTCACGGCATGGCCTTTTTCGTGGCCGACCTTGCTGCGCAGTGCTCCCAGTGCATCATTGACGACACTGACCTTGTCCGCGCCGAAGAAAATCAGATCGCCGTTACCAGCCCCGGTGCGCGCGATAATCTCGGCCAGCGCCGCTTCCGGCAGGAATTTGACAATCGGCGATTGCAGGCCGGTTTCATTAAGCTGGGTCACATCGTTGACCTTGATGTAAGCCAGACCTTTGGCGCCGTAGATTTTGACAAAATCGGTGTAGTCGTCGATCTCTTTGCGCGACAGCTCCGCGCCGCCGGGCACTTTCATTGCCGCCACACGGCCACCTTGCATGTCCGCCGCACCACGGAATACCTTGAAGTCCACGCTTTTCATCAGGTCGGTGAGTTCAACCAGTTCCAGCGCCACGCGCATGTCCGGCTTGTCCGAACCATAACGGTTCATCGCCTCGCTGTATGGCATGCGCGGAAACGGATTGGGTAAATCCACGTCCATGACCTTTTTGAACATCTCGCGGATCATCGCTTCCACCAGATTCATGATTTCCTCTTCGGACATGAACGAGGTTTCAATATCCACCTGGGTGAATTCAGGCTGACGGTCGGCGCGTAAATCTTCGTCGCGGAAACATTTGGTGATCTGGAAATAGCGGTCGAAACCGGACACCATCAATAACTGCTTGAACAGCTGCGGCGACTGCGGCAACGCATAGAACATGCCGGCATGCACGCGCGAGGGTACCAGATAGTCGCGCGCGCCTTCCGGCGTGGAGCGCGTCAGCATCGGCGTTTCGATTTCCATGAAGCCGTTGACGTCGAGGTAGTCCCGTAAAGTCTTGGCCACGCGATAGCGCAGGCGCATGTTGTTCTGCATCGCCGGGCGGCGCAGGTCAAGATAACGGTGTGTCAGACGCACGTTCTCGGACAGGTTTTCGTCATCGAGCTGAAACGGCGGCGTGGCGGAGGCGTTGAGCACCTCCATCTCCAGTGCCAGCACTTCGATTTCGCCAGTTGGCAGATTGGGGTTGACCGTACCTTCCGGGCGAGAGCGCACGCGGCCAGTGATTTTCAACACGAATTCGCTGCGTACGTCCTCAGCAATTTTGAAAGTATCGGCGCGATCCGGATCGCATACCACCTGCACGATGCCTTCGCGGTCGCGCAGATCAATGAAAATTACCCCGCCGTGGTCGCGGCGGCGATGGGCCCAACCACACAGTGTGATGGTTTGGTCTAGGTGGGTGCGGTTTACGGAGCCGCAGTAATGGGTACGCATGGTAATTTTGAATTGGAATTGTTGAAAAATTGAAGCTGCTTATTTGCTGGAATGATTGACCAATGGATGCTTGTCTGGCGACGAGACTACCCCCATGGAAACGATATACTTGAGTGCCACATCCACACTGATACCCAGCTCTATAGTGTCAGTTTTTTTCACAAAAAAATAAAAGCCATTCACCGGACTGGGCGTAGTAGGAATAAACACACCCACGTATTCAGCACCCAGGCTGCCTGCCACATCACCGGGTATATTGGTCTGAAATGCCAGAGACCACGCCTCCGGGTGCGGGTAGCGCACCAGCAGCACTTTGCGGAACGCCTCGCCCGAGCCGGAAAATAACGTGTCGGACACCTGCTTGACGCTGTAATAAATTGATTTTACTACTGGAATTCGCCCCAACAGGCTTTCCCAGAACAGCAGCAGGCGTTGACCAATGATATTGGCTGTCACCAGACCAGTCAGCAGAATCACCGCCAAAGTCAGCACCACTCCCAGACCAGGCAGACGCATTCCCAGCCACGCCTCTGGCCGCCACGCATGAGGCAGCAGCAGCAGGGTCTGATCCATGCTGCCGATGATAAGATTGAGCACCCACAGAGTGATCCCCAGCGGTACCCAGATCAGGAGCCCGGTGATGAAGTAGCGTTTCATAATGACTTCCCCACGTGCTGTTTACGGTTGTGTCCGGTCATGTACACGCCGGGCAGGCTCCGGTACCACAGGCCGGAGCCGGGGCAGCAGCTTCTTCTTTTTTGGCGGGACTGCCGCCCTTGAAGTCGGTGGCATAATAGCCATTACCTTTAAGCTGGAAGCCGGCGGCGGTAAGCTGTTTACTGAAGCTATCCTTGCCACATTGCGGACACACCGTGAGGGCGGCAGCAGACATTTTTTGCATGACGTCTTCGGCGTGGCCACAAGCAGCGCATTTGTAAGCGTAGATAGGCATAGCAGACTCCTGAAAAAACGGTTAACAATTCAACCCGTTATTGTACATTAAGAATGTCTGATATATGGGTTTTTCAGGGCTTTACAAGTGCGGCAGCATTTTCGACAACAACACGCGCAGTTTGGCCGGCCGCACCGGCTTATACAGCAGCGCATGGCCGCTGACCTTGATTGCACGTACTGATTCGGGAGCCGTATCGCCAGTGATCAGCACGGCCGGGGTCGCACCAAAAATAGCGCGAAACCTTGCGATAACATCCAGCCCGATCTCCCCATCGCGCAGGCGGTAATCGCAAAGCAGCACATCTGGCGCCCTATCCAATTGCGCCAGCGCGTCGCAACCCTTAGTGGCCGAGACCACTTGCAACCCCCAGCCGGTCAACAGGCTACGCATAGCTGTGAGAATTTCCTCATCATCATCAATTACTACGACCAGTCCATGCAATTGCCCGGATAAAGTGCGCCGTCCGGAGTCGCGTAAATCCTCCACTACCGCTCCTGGCTCAGACTGCGCCACGCTAATGCTGAACACCGAGCCCTGCTGCGGATAAGAGCGCAAACTCAACGGACAATTCAGTAGCCGTGTCACGCGCTCAACGATGGCCAACCCCAGCCCAAGGCCATTGCCGCGTGCGCGCTCGGGATTATGCAGCTGAACGAATTCTTCAAAAATATCCTGCTGGCGATCCTCCGGAATACCTCGGCCGCTATCCCATACCTCGATCAACACACGCGCATTGCGACGCCGACAACCCACTACCACGCCGCCGGAATCTGTGTAGCGCACCGCATTCGATACCAGATTGAACATCACGCGCTGCAATAGCAGCGGGTCGGTATGCAACAGAGCTCGACTAGGCACTACCAGCAGCTTCAGTCCTTTGGCCTCAGCCTGATGAGTAAATTCGGTGCGTACCCGATCAAGCACCCGGTTAACCGGAAATACCCGCTCGTGCACTTCCAGCACACCCGCATCGAGCCGGGAAATATCCAGTAGAGAATTGAACAAACCTTCCATCGCAGCCACTGAAGCTTCGATATTAGCCAGTATCCGCAGCTGTTCTGATTCATGGAGTTCATTCTTGAGCGCAGCGAGAAACAGCCCCAACGCATGAATAGGTTGACGCAGGTCATGGCTGGCTGCAGCCAAAAATTTGGATTTGGCAATGTTGGCGTGCTCAGCAGCTTCTTTCTGTTCGGCCAGCGCAGCAGTCGCCTCTCGAATACGCTGCTGCATGCCTACCCGCGAGGTGGTGAGGTCTTCTGTCATCTGATTGATGCCAACTTGCAGCGCGCCCAGTTCACCCCCGGCGTCATGCTCCACGCGTGCGTGCAGATTACCGGCACCTATGGCGTGCACCACTGCCAACATTTCACGAATCGGTTTTGTCACGTTTCTCGACAGACGCAGCGCCAGCGCGATGCCTAACATCATCACCAGCAGGCAAATACCCGCACTGGTCAGTAACATGGTGCGATTGATGGCCGCCAGATGCTCCAAAGACACGCCCACTCGCACCCAGCCGATGCGATGCCCGGATGTATCCGGCATATGCTCGTGCAGGGTAAACATATCTGTAGCTTGCAGAGGAGTCAGATCTATGGGCGCAGTAAAAACCAATCTGTCACCGACTTCCATCTGCTCTGTCGTACCCTGTAGCGCAGATGGCAACTCGCCGGCGGCGGCAAGCAGTTTGAAACGCGTATCGTAGATAGCCGCAAAATCAACACCTGTCTCGGCATGTTGCGCGTCCAGCAGGTTTTGCAAAAACTTCTGATTGTAGGTAACCACGCCGTATTCCGCCGCAGTTGCCAAATAGCGTGCCTGAGCAGCGCCACGTTCGCGCAACGCCTGCTCGGCGTCCTGGATACGACTGTAACTGAAATACACGCCAAGAAGCAGTGCGGTGATCAACACCGGCAGCATACCCAATAGCATCGCATGTTGTCGCAAACCCCACCGGTTCACGGCTGTGGCTCCGCTAGCAAAGCAGTATATAGCTGTGCATCCGCCGGGATGGTGAGCGACAGGGCGCGCGCCACATTTCGATTAACCATCACACTAAAATAGCGCGGTGGCTGTGGCGGTGGCAACACAAAAGGCTTGCGGCGGATTATTTCGGCAATCTGCCGGCCAATCTGCTCCGGAGTGGAATAAACCGCGAGCAGTGCCCCCGCTTTGACCAGTGCAGCCGAATAACCAAGTACCGGCCTGCGCTGGCGATAGGAGGTCAGGATCAAGCTCTGCAAACTGGCGCGATTCACCACTTCGACATCAGGTAGCAGCAGCAATGCATCGCTATGCAGCAATACCGCGTCAATATCCGGAAATAGTGTCGTGGCGTTATCTAATGTTTTGGTCACCAGTTGCAAGTGGCTGTCCTCGGCAGCTTCCTCCAACATGTCTCGCTCACTCAGCGTGGCTGAGCCTAGCAACACACCAATCTGTCTTATATCAGGCAGGGCTGCACTCAATAGCCGAAATTGGCGTGGGTAGGGCTGATCCAGACTCACTGCACTAAACTGGTGGCGGCGTGCTCGCAACACCAGTTCACGCAGGATTTTCTCGTAACGCTGACGCGGCAACAAGCCTGCCAGTACTGGCGCGGCGCTGGGCAAGCGGGCAAGCGCTTCCGTAGCTCGCACACCCAGAGGAACCAACAAGGTATCGGCACCAAAGCCACTATCACGCACCTCATCCATGCTCAATGTGCGCACCGCGAGTTTCACATCAGCTTCTGCCAAGCCGCTGCTTATTGCTGCTGCGGCCTCCAGATACGGCGCGCTTCGTTCGGATAGTACCAGTACCACCTGACGCGCGCAGCCCTCTGTAGCAAACCCCATACACAGCAGCACAGCCAGCCACAGCTGTAGGGTGCGCAAGCCCGGCCATAGGTAGAGGCGCTGGTTCATTTCTGATGATTTCTCCCCCGTATCGGTTCTTTGTTTCGACATCCTGCAGTCTATTTCGCCACATCTGCAGGATTGTCATCTGCGAACCGGCCAACGTGTAGCTTCGCGATGGTCTAGGCCATTCGAATTAGTCCATTTGATACAGCAATTTATTGATTTATCTAAAAACTAGACCGAATGACGGATTTCAGTTTTCCACCTGGCGGGGATAATTACGGTGTCGACTCGCACTGAGCCAATCGAAACAGGATGAATTTGATTAGGTAAGAAATAACTAACAATTACAGCCAATCAACCCAGCGCACAACATGGCGCAAGTAGCGCCACCCAGACTGCCGCTTAACCCCCATTCTCTATATAGAAGTGGGGGTTCTTTTTTTGCCTATTGCCGTTTCATCTTACAAGAATGATGAATACCCGCTATTGCCAATTGCGCATAAGATTTTAATTCGTGCGAACACACCTACAATAATTTGCGCCGCTGCGCTTCCATCACTGCTTCGGTGCGGTTGTTCACTTCGAGGGTGCGGAAAATACCGGCCAGATGGACTTTGATAGTCCCTTCACCCAACCCCAATTCACGCGCAATGAGTTTATTGGGCTTGCCCGCAGCGAGCAGCTTGAGTACATCCATTTGCCGTTCAGTCAAACAACACGATGTTTGGCCCCGTGGAGTAGTCTGGGGGGAAGCCATCACCTCCGTGCCTGACAACTCGTGATCCATCACCAGCGGCGGCAAGTAAATGCCGCCCGACAATACCAAGCGTATAGCCGAGAGCATAACCTGGCTGGAGGAAGATTTCGGGATATATCCAAGTGCTCCGACATCCAGTACTGCCTGCACGTTGGGACGCGATTCGGAACCCGATAGCACCACTACCGGCACATCGGGATGAGCAGCCTGGAAATGAATTACGCACTCGACGCCAATTACGCCGGGCATGTGCAGATCGAGCAATGCGAGATCGATATCCTCATGTTGATTGGCGTGGACAATGGCCTCCTGACAAGTTCCCGCTTCCAGCACTTCAACATCCTTCCCCATCTGCTGCAGCAAATGGCGTGCACCTTCACGAAACAGTGCATGATCGTCGGCCAGGATAATTTTCATCGGCTACCAGCCTAGTGTTAACGTCACAAAAACACGGCGATCGAAACGCATTTCCGGCCTGAATTCACTATAAGGTCCATTCAGGCTTTGCCCCACCAGCGCCAGCTCGGCCTCGTGTGCGCCATCACGCCAACGCTTGGCGAGGCGCGCGTCCACCCGCTCATAACGATGCACCGGGTCGCCCTCGCCTAGCCAGGTCATCGCAGCCTCTTGATAATAGCCCATGCTGGCCTGATATCCACCAATGAATTCCTGGCTGATCAACAGACTGGTCTGATGGCGTGGCACGGAATAGCGTGTATCTTCATCAGCAGAACGTGCTTTGGTCCAGGCTTGGTTGAGCATAATCAGACTGCCTTCCTGTGGACGCCAGCGCAACTGGAACTCCGCCCCGGTGAGGGTGGCACCATACAGGTTACGGGTACTGGTGTAACCATTGTAAGGATCAAGAATCTCCGTACCCGGCGCATAAAACTGTTTGATCTGGCCTATCAGTTTACTGTAGCTATCGTGAAATACCCGCGCATCGACTGTCAGCCGAAGTTTGTGAAAATCGCCCACATAACCTATTTCGCGCGACAATACCTCCTCTGAACTCAACCCGCCGCTGTTCAGCGCTACCTGATTGAGCAGGAGCCCATTGTAGGTATAACGAAAATTGGCGCTCTCCTCAACCGGCGTGGGCGAGCGATAACCCCGGCTGATACTGGCGCGGAGTGCGTGATCCGGGTTGATTAAATAGTTCACAGCCAGCCGTGGGGAAAGGGTGGTGTTACCGTAATAATGCTTCTCCAGCATGGCACCGGGCTGTATCAGCCAGTGTGACGTGGCGCGCCACTCACCATTGATGAACAATCGATACAAATTTCCGCCCGAGGCTTGATTGGAGCCAAGATAGCTAGCTGAAGTAACCTGGTCACGCCGCGCTTCGGCACCCCATACCAGGCGCACATCCTGGCGTGGGTTGGCAATCATCTGGAACTCAAGGCTGTCGCGATAAGCTTCATAGTTAAGATTGACAGGATAATTAAGTGTAGGAGGCAGGGGCGGGGGCAACAAAGGGAGAGCTGGCGGCCCCAGGAATACATTCCACTCCTCGCGAACCCGGTTGTGAGAATGATTGAATTGTAATGACCACTCGCTGTTGGCATCGGGCGCACGGCGGAATTTCATCTGCACAAAATCGCTCACAGAATACTGATCATGTGCGGGATACGAGAAATCGTTGGGGAACCCTTTCTGCCATTTTCCTTCACTATATCCCGCTTCGGTACTCAGTTCATCCGAGGTATTCAAATGATAATCCGCGCGCAGGTTGACCAGCCGGTCACGCGACATATCTGGCAGTGTGTTATAGCGTTCATCTTGCTTCTGCACCACGGTAATACGGTAATCCAATGCACCGTGCTGGCCGCCATAACGATACATGCCATCACGCACGCCTTTATCGCCGATCGTCATGGAGGCGGTGTTACCCTGGGTTTGAGAAGGATGCTTGGTAATAATATTGATGACTGCCAAAAAAGCATTCGGACCGTAAGTCGCTGCATTGGGGCCGCGCACCACTTCGATCCGCTCAATGTCCTCGATAGCCAGCGGTAGATCACGCCAGTTCACCTGTCCAAAACCGACGTTGTATATGGAGCGCCCATCCACCAGCACCTGCATGCGCCGCGAGAAGGCATCGCTCATGCCATGATAGGTTACCACCGGGATGTTGCCGGCGTAATTGGATACGCTAAACCCCGGCACCAGCCGGAGCAAATCGGGTATCTCGCGAAAACCCGAGGCACGGATCATTGCCTGGTCGATCACCGTCACCGCAGCTGGCGCTTCTTGTTGCGGTTGCAACAGCCGCGAAGCGGACAACACTACCGGCAAGTCGGTTAGGTAATCCGCCTCGGTAGGCAGTGGTTCCGTATCAGCCCACAACGGTCCGCTCCCTAGCAGCGCGAGTCCTGTAATCAGGCGCAGCAATGCTGATTGCATGTTTCTCCCTCTTTCCTTCTTATTTTTTTGTTCGAAGCTGCCGGATAACTGGTTATCCGCTTATGCGCCTCTGGCTAGAACTTGAAGCGACACATAATCCACCTTGCCAGTGCCCAGCACAGGCAAGGCCTCGATGTATTCAAAGCGACGTGGCACAGCAATTTCTGGCATCCCCATGTCCCTCGCCGCTTCCAGCAAGTGCTCACGCGACAAACCATGTGCTGTGGTAAACAACACAATTGCTTCCCCGCGCTGTTCGTCTAAAGTCGTTGCTGCGCCATGCTGAAAATTCGGTGCTGCTCTACCGGCAATAGCCTCGACCATTTCCAGCGAAATCATCTCGCCCGCCACTTTGGCAAAACGCTTGACGCGGCCAATAATATGGACGAAACCGTCGTGATCAATTTCAACCACGTCGCCAGTATTATACCAGCCCGACCCAACTTCCGAGGCAGGTGCCTCCAACGCACCGGGATGCTCGACCAGATAATAACCCAGCATCAGATTCGGGCCACGCACATGCAGCACTCCGCCACGATGGATACCGGGAATTGGCACCACGCGTGCCTCAACGCCTGGTAACAAATGTCCCACACTGCCATGACGGATATCCTCCAGCGGATTCACGGCCAGCACCGGCGCGGTTTCAGTTGCCCCATAGCCTTCCAATAGCTCAATACCAAATTTGCTACGCCAAATCTCTCGTACCGACTCGGCCAGCTTCTCCGCGCCAGCCACTACGATACGAAGGCTGCGGAAATCCTCAACTGAGGCGTATTTTGCGTAATTGCCAAAAAAAGTACTGGTGCCAAACAACACCGTCGACCCGCGCTCGCGAATCATCTCTGGGATCTGTTTGTAATGTAGCGGCGTGGTGTAGAGCATGTTGGACACGCCAGTAAGCAAGGGCAGCAGCACACCTGCTGTCAAACCAAAAGAATGAAATATGGGCAACGCATTGAAAAACTTCTCGTCCGCAGAAAAATTGATTGCAGCGCAGATTTGATCCACATTGGCGAGCAGCGCCCGATTGGATAGCACCACACCTTTAGGTCTGCCTTCCGACCCGGAGGTAAATAACACTACCGCCTGACTATCTGCATTGCCTGGACTGGCAGCGCGTGCCGGAAACAGCATCGCATAGCCCAACAGCCACGCCTTATCCAGCCAGCCAAATTCTGCACGCATGTCTTCCAGATACACCAGACGCACCTGTTCGCCCAGAACGGCAGCCTGTTGTTCAAGTTCGGCGGTTTTGAGAAATTGTCGCGAAGTGATGACGGTTTTCACCTGCGCAGCAACGCATGCATCGAGCAGATTTTGTACACCTGAGGTGTAGTTGAGCATGGCCGGTACGCGCCGGAAGGCATTCATGCCCAGCACCAGACCAACCGTGCTGGCGAGGTTAGGCATTAACACGCCGACATGCTCG
>JANMKH010000319.1:0-5710 GCA_031371965.1 Sulfuriferula sp. | reverse complement strand
GGAAAACATTTTCCGGCGCCTGCGTGAAAATCGCCTGCTGGCCGCCCCGCTGAATGCCGCGCAGGTGGTGTTGCAGGCCTCGCTCGAAGTGCGCGGTGCGGTGATCTACGCCACCTTCATCGTGGCGCTGGTGTTCGTGCCGGTACTGACGCTGTCCGGCGTCGCCGGCAGCCTGTTCGGCCCGCTGGCGCTCGCCTATATCGCGGCCATCATGGCTTCGCTGGTGGTGGCGCTGACGCTTACCCCGGCGCTTTCCTATGCGTTGCTGGCAAGTCGTGCGGCCGAGGCAAAAGAACCGCCCTTGAGCAAATGGCTCAAGCTGCGCTACACCCGTCTGCTTGCCGGCATCGATCAGCGTGCGGGCGCGGCGATTCTGGTCGTGGTGTTGCTGTGCGGCGCGGCATTTGCGGTGCTGCCGTTCATGCAAGGCAGCTTCCTGCCCACGCTGCGCGAGGGACATTTCATCGTCCACATGAAAATGGCACCGGGCACGTCGCTGGCCCAGTCGCTTGCGCTGGGGCAACGTGTGAGCGCGTCGCTCAGCCGGATTCCGGGAATACGTTCGGTGGCCCAGCGCGCGGGACGGGCCACCCAGGTGTCGGATCCGGCAGGCGCATTTTCGAGCGAGTTCGAGGTGGACCTGACGCCGCTCTCGGGCGCCGGACAACAGCGCGTATTGAATGCCATCCGCAGCACCGTTGCGCCGTTCGTGGGCGCGAGTTTCTCGGTCAACACCTTCCTCACCGAGCGCATCCACGAAACGATTTCGGGTTATACCGCCCCGCTGGTCGTGGATATTTACGGCAACGACCTCGACGTGCTCGACCGCAAGGCCGAACAAGTCGCCGCCGCGATCCGCAGCGTGCCGGGCGCGGGCGCGGTGCAGGTACAGGCGCCGACCGGCAGCCCGCAACTGGTCATCCATCTGCGCGACAGCGCCCTGGCGCGGCTCGGCATCGCCCCGGTCGACGCCCTGAGCGCGATTCAAACCGCCTATGCCGGTACGCAAGTCGGCGAGGTGTACGAGGGGAGTCGCGTATTCGACGTGACGGTGGTGCTGGCGCCACAGTTGCGCCAAAGCCCGGCGCAAGTGGGCGAGCTGCCGTTGAAGACATCGGACGGCCGCATGGTACTGCTCAAGGACATTGCCGATATTCACCAGACCGATGGGCGTTATTTAATCCTGCACGACGACGCGCAACGCCTGCAGGTAGTGACCGCAGACGTCAAGGGACGTGCGCTGTCGAGTTTTGTCACGGCGGTAAAAAAACACATCGCGGCTCAGGTCACGCTGCCGCGCGGCACTTACCTGGTCTACGCCGGCGATGCGCCGGAGCAGGCGCGCGCGCAACAGGATCTGCTGTTGCATTCGGCACTGGCTGCGGCGGGCGTAGCACTGCTGTTGTATATGGCGCTGGGCGGCGTGCGCTCGACCATTCTGGTGTTCGCCAACCTGCCGTTCGCGCTGGCCGGCGGTGTGGTGATGGTGCTCGTCACCGGCGGGGTATTGTCGATCGGCTCGCTGGTGGGTTTCGTCACGCTGTTCGGCATTACCCTGCGCAACGCCATCATGCTGATCTCGCACTATCGCCATCTGGTCGAGGTGGAAGGCGTGGCGTGGGGCAAGGATGCAGCGATACGCGGCGCAGCGGAACGCCTGTCGCCGATCCTGATGACGGCGCTGGTCACCGCGCTGGGCCTGCTGCCGCTGGCACTGACCAGCGGTGCGCCAGGCAACGAGATCGAAGGCCCGATGGCGGCCGTCATCCTGGGCGGGCTGATCACTTCCACGCTGCTCAATCTGCTGATCCTGCCGACGCTCGCGCTGCGCTATGGGCGCTTCGAACCGCATGCACAGCAGGAAGGTGATCTGGCGCAGACTTAGATTTCAGCGGCTGCGCGACCGTTTCGACATTGCCCAGTAAACAGCCGCAACCAGCAGGACCAGCGCCAACGCGCCAGCCAGCCACAATTCTGCCGTATGCACCCGCAGCAGCCATGCTTCAATCTGCTTGCCGAAATAGTAGACGCCCGCACTCCATGCGCCAACCCACAGGAGCGCGCCCAGCGCGTTGTAGACTGCGAACCGTTTCCAGCCCATTCCGGCACTGCCCGCAACGATGCCGTTAAGCTGCCGCAGCACCGGGAAGAAACGCGCGACGATGACGACTTCCGGGCCGTAATGCGCGAAGAAACGCTCCGTTTTATCCAGCCGCGCGGCGCTGATGCCCACGCGCGCGCCATGGCGAACCAGCAGCTTGCGACCACCGAAGCGGCCAATGGCATAGCCGGCGTTGTCGCCGAGCGTCGCTGCTGCCCATGCCGTCACAACCACGAGCCAGATGTTGAGCTGGCCCTGTACGACGAGGAACGACGCGGCGACCAGGAACGTCTCGCCCCGGCAACGGCAATCCTAACGACTCGGCAAACAGCACGCCGAACAGCGCCCCGTAGCCGTACTGGACGATGTAGGGGTGAGCCGTGGCAAGCAGGCTATTCATCCTGAAAAATCAGTTCGCCACAGAGAACACAGAGTTCACAGAGGCAACGGGGTTCGCAGAGATGGGCGACTCGTCGCCCATCTCGCAAAAACAATTGGTTGCCGTAACTATTGACTTCACCCATCAGGCGAACCGGAAAAATATATGGAACCTGCTTCATCTCTGTGTCCTCTGTGTCCTCTGTGGCTTGAATCGCGGGTTTTAGGTTCATTCTTCGGCCTCATCGTCGCTGTAAGCCGCGCCATCCACCTTGCCGCTGAACACCAGATACTGATAGCCGTTGTAGAACAGCATGATCGGTATTAGCGGCAGGATGCCGACCAGCATGAACAACTGCGTACCGGTGGAAGCGGCGGCAGCGCTCCAGGTCAACGTGGGAGTGAGGGCGTAGGGATACAGGCTCGCGACCAGGCCGATGAACGACGCCACAAACAGCAGCAGCGTGCCGAAGAACGGCCAGTATTCATGCCGCTTGAGATAGGCCCATAGCGTCAGCAGCGCGGCAAATATGGCTACGCTGCCTGCCAGCGCATAAGACAGCGCCGAACTGCCGGTCCAGCGGCTGGCAATATGGGCGTTGTGCAACGGCGTCAACGCCAGCACCAGCACACCCGTCGCCAACGTACCCAGCAACAGCCAGAAACCACGTCGATAGGCACGATCCTGCATCCCGCCGGTGGTTTTGAGGATCAGCCAACCCGCCCCCATCAGCGCATAACCCAGCACCACGCCCAATGCGGTCAGCAGCGTGAAGGGTGTCAACCAGTGCCAGCCGCTGCCCACATAGTTACCCGCCAAGGTCGGCCAGCCCTGAATCAGCGCGCCCAGTATCATCCCCTGGCTGATGGCTGCACCCAGGCTGCCTACGCCAAAGGTCACGTTCCACAGCCACTTGCGCGCGCTGGCATGGCGAAATTCGAACGCCACGCCGCGCATGATCAGCGCAAACAGCATCACCGTGACCGGGATATACAAGCCCTGCAACAAGGCGGCGTAAACCGGCGGAAACGCCCCGAACAGCACGCCGCCCAACAGCACCAGCCAGGTTTCGTTGGCGTCCCACACGCTGGACAGACTCGCCATCATCAGGCCGCGGCGGTCTTCATCGCATGCCGCCAGCGACAGGATGCCCACGCCCAGATCAAAGCCGTCCAGCACCACATACAGCAACAGCGACAGCCCGGCTACGCCGATCCAGAATGCCACCATGAAACTTTGCATGTCCATACAGCGTTCGTCCTTGAATGATTCTAGAAAAGGCAGTCGTCCACGAAAAGCACGAAATCAACGAAATAAAAAAGCAGTAAATCGTCACCAGAGAGTGAACGACCTAATCAATGCCGCATTTTGTTGTTTTATTTCGTGTCTTTTGTGTCTTTCGTGGATAAATCGCCGTTTTCAGGATGGTTTGATCAGATGCGCCGATCCTGCCAGCCGTGCAGGGGAACTGCTGGCGGTTCCAGCGTCAGGTCCGGGCCTTTGCGCAGCCAGCGTCGCGCAAAAATAAAGAACGCAATCGCCAGCACGATGTAGAGCACAGTGTATCCGGCCATGCTGAACATGACGCTGGACGCGGGGAGCTGCGATGCCCCCTCGCTGGTGCGCAGCAAACCATAGACCAGCCACGGCTGACGCCCGACCTCACGCACGGTCCAGCCCAGTTCCACCGCAATATAGCCCAGCGGCACCGCCCACAGCCAGCCTTTGAGCAGCCACGGGCGTGATTGCCAGGCCGTCTCCTGCCAGCCGTGATGCCATGCGTGCCACAGGCTCACTGCCATCAATGCGAAGAAATACAAGCCGATCGCCACCATCAAGCGGAAGCTGTAAAACAACAGCGGCAATGCGGGCGGGCGATCCTGCGGCGCAATATCGAGCAGGCCTTTCACCTGGCCGTCCCAGGTGCCGGTTGCCAGCAGACTCAACGCATTGGGAATCTTGATCTCCCAGTCATTGGCGCCTTTTTCTGCGTCGGGCCAGGCGGCAACCGCCCACGCCGCGCCCTGGGCCGCCGGATTGGTGTGCCAGTGGCCTTCGATCGCCGCGCCCTTGGCTGGCTGGTAAACAAATACGGATTTACCCGAACCGTCGCCCAGGTAAATTTGCAAAGGAGCAATCAGCACCGCCGCCAGCACCGCCATCTTGAAGCTCTTCATGAAAAATGCCGGATTGCGGTTTTTCAGGACATACCAGGCCGACACGCCGCCCACCACGAAACAGCCGGTTTCCAGCGCGGCCACCCACATGTGGCTCACCCCCCACACCATATCCGGGTTGAACATGGCAGCCCAGAAATCGGTGACCACAAAGCGTCCGTTCACCACCGACCCGCCCGCCGGGGTCTGCATCCAGGAATTCGCCATGACGATCCACAGCGCCGACAAACTGGCGCCCACCGCCACCATCAGCGTGGCAAAGAAATGCACGGCGCGCGGCACGCGCTGCCAGCCCAGCAGCATGATACTGAGAAACCCCGCCTCCAGCATGAATGCCATGGCACCTTCAAAACCCAGCACTGCGCCGAAAAAATCCCCGGCGAAGCGCGAGAACTCTGCCCAGTTGGTGCCGAATTCAAATTCCAGCGGCAGGCCGGTGATGACGCCCACACTGAAATTGAGCACAAACAATTTTGCCCAGAAACGCGCATGCCGATAGTAGTCCACATCGCCGGTTTTGAGCCACAGCGCTTCGATCACCACCAGAAAAAACGACAACCCGATGGTGAGAACCGGCCACAAAATATGAAACAGCGCAGTCAAGGCAAACTGGGCACGAGACAAGTCGGTAACGAGCGTGGCTGACATGGCGAAATTAAAGAGTGAATTTGAATGCACTTTATAGTAAGCCATAAACCCGATTGCAAACCCGAATTTCAATCCACAAGCCGGTCGCACATTGGCCCACCCACCCCCAAGTCGCACCCAACCGTGGGGTATATCCCCCACTCATCGCCTCATCGCTTCCTAAGCTTCACCACACAATCAATGGCTTATGAATCTGGCACATGGTATGCATTGAATCGCTACAGGAGGTTCACATCATGAACAACCGAACAATGGCATGTGCCCTAATAGTGCTGCCTCTCACCACACAGAAAGGAATGCAATCATGGAAACTCTACAACCCAACCAAAGCGCTGTCGTCGCCACGTTCGACACCCATCTGCAAGCAGAGCAAGGGGTGAAGGAACTGCAGAAATCCGGCTTCGA
>JANMKH010000563.1:0-4066 GCA_031371965.1 Sulfuriferula sp. | reverse complement strand
CTTCAAAATCGAGCAGCATGGGGGTTGCTGTGGTGCCACGTCGCAGGATAGGCATCAGATTAACCTCGTCCCACACGCCGTTCGGGTAACCCACGAACAGCACTTCTTCGAGCGCGTCGAGCGCGCGCAGCATCGCGGCGTCGGGCACCAGACGGCTGTCAATTATCTGATAGTAGAGCTCCACGCCCTGATCGTGAGCAGCCTGTTCAAGCGGACGCATTGGAATAATGGCAAGGTCTATGTCGGGATTGGGATGCAAAAACCAGGCATGTGGGAAGTCTTCAATATTCAGTTGGAAGCGCTGCCCCAAAAGCGGCTGACCATTCCGCTTCTGCGTGAATACCAAGCCGCCGCGCCGCACCCCGTCAACCAGATGACGATTGGTCACAATAAAAGTGTAGTTGCCGCGCGGGTGCGCATGGCTCACCACGAATGCCGTTCCCGAACCTTCGCTGCCGTCTTCCAGAACAGTATCTACACGCACTGTATTGAACAGCAGCTTTTTGGTAATCGAGTTGATTTCCATGTGCGCCTTTCTTTATTCCTGACGCGCACGCCGATTGATAGTCTCCAGCGCCTTGATCGCGGCGCCTTGTGCTGCTTCGGCCTCCGCCTCGGAGCCCATCATGGTCAAACGGCCAAAATTACCAAACGGTTTGACGTCCACCAGCGTGACATGCGCGGCTTTTTCCGCCTCATTGGCAGCGTATACAGCATAACCCGCTGGTTCCACTTCCAGGATGAACATGCTCTTGCCTGGCAAAATCATCGAACCCTTGCGCAACTGACGGTTGATAAGGGTAGTGTGATCCGGCGTCATGCCCCGAATAATCTCGTTCCAGGCGACACGGCACGCCATGCGCGAATCCAGCGTAGTCTCCAGCTGACGCAAAATAATATCGCCGGCTTCTTGTACCTCACTTTGGTTGCGAAAATGGATTTCCATGGAACCAAATGAACGCTCGACCACCTGCTCTCCCAAGTGCACATTGGTTTCTTTCAACGCAATATCCGATAAGCGATGAACCGCCATGCCCGGCGCGACTTCTACCCACAAGCAGGCATCGCCCGGCACCGGCAGAAAACCCTGTGACGAAGTCGCCAGATACGACGCCAATTGGGGTTGTAACGAGTCCATAAAGACAAATGTGCGCAGTGTAATGTCCATGCGCGGCCTTAACGGGTCAGACCCATATAGAGCATGGGCAGTTTTTCCGGCAGGCGTTCAACCTGATCCAGCACAGTGAAATTTTTGGCACCAAAAATCCGCGAGACGTATTCGTCTGCATGCGGATCGAGACTGATCGCGTATACAGTAATGCCTTCGCGCGCCAGTTCCTCAACCGCGCGCTTGGTGTCGAAACGTAAATATTGCGGGTCGCGCACGTCGTTATCGGCGGGCTCGCCATCAGTAATCACAAATATGACTTTCTTGTTTTTAGGTTGCAATTTGAGCAATGAACCGGCATGGCGCAAAGCGGCCCCCATGCGTGTGGAGTAAGCACCATGCATCGCTGCCAGACGAGCCTTGACCAGATCGTTATATGGTTGGTCAAAATCCTTGAAGCGGTAATAGTGCACGTCGTGACGCCCGTCCGAGCAAAAACCTTGCAGGGCGAACGGATCGCCGATACGGTCAAGCGCATCGGCTAACAGCACGGTAGCGGAACGTGCCAGATCCATCACGGTATAGTCCTGGCCGCGCACTTTGTCGTTGGACGATTCGGACATATCGAGTAATACGGTCACGGCCAAATCACGCACATTGCGTTTGTAACGCATCATGATGCGGCTATCGGGCTGCTGGCCCATGCGTAAGTCGATCATGGAGCGGATGGCGGCGTCGATGTCGAGTTCATCACCATCTTCAACACGGCGAATACGCTGCATGCCTTGCGGAATCATGGATTCAATCAAAAACTTTAGGCGCGTAATGACGGGCTTATTGTCGGTGATGATTTTTTCAATCGCGTCCAAATCGCCCGCCTTGGGGTGGCGTTCCAGCACTGTGACCCAACTCGGGCGCTCAAGCTGGATCTGGTAGTCCCATTCGTGGTAATGCACCGGATCGGCGACAGGTTCACGCCCTTCCAGCTCGTTAATGGTCACACCTTCCTGATCAAGATAAAACGGTGTTTCGAGCACCCAGATTTCCTGCGCGTCATCACCCGCCAACTCATTGTCGAGTGTGTTCACCATTTCGATGACAGACATTTTTTTGCGTATCTGCTGGGGTTGCCAGGAAGCCTGTAGCGCTGCTTCAGTATCAAATTCCTCGGATTCCCACACGGTACGGTTATCGTCGCGGTATATGGCACGCAAACCATCCAGGCGAACATTGAATTCCGGCAACGGGTAGGAGCTTAACGCATGCGCCAGTTCGACGCCGATATTCCAGCTCATCTGATTGCTGGACAAATCTGTCTCAGCACGGAACAGCGCCACACCTTGCTGCACCCAGGGATGGGGATCCTTTGATTCGAGATCCAACAAGGCACGTGCCAGACGGTTAATCAGGTCACCCACGCGTTGTGGCTGATCCGTTTCGCTGTGCGGATGAAATTGCAACCAGGCGGGGCGCATCCCGGGAAATTGGCGACACGCCAATTCTTCCACGCGCGCGTCCTCGATGGCCTCGATAATACCGATTTGCGTGGTATTCAGCATTTGCCGTGACAACGGCGCAGCGGTAAAAACCTGATGCGCGGCACAATGATTGGCAGCCGCACGGTAAATTTCCACGCCGGGCACCACTGCGTCGTCGGGTGTGGCGTCGCCCATGGGCTTGTAATCGTCGTAGGCGTCGGCAATGTAAATCAGAAAACGCTCGATATACGGCCGCAGCCCCTCGCGGCTTTCATAATCGCCCGCTGTGGGACGCAGAAAAAAATCGCGCCCCCACATGGCGCGCAGGTAGATATTTAGGCGCCGTTGCACGTCAACAAACAAGGTGCCCTTGCGCTCGGCCTGCAGCATCGACAGCGCATCCGGGCTTTTGAGCGAAAAATACTCCACCTGCCCATCAAAATCGGTTTTGTACGCCTGTGCACCAAACATCACCCAGCGCCGTAAACCACCCAAAGTCAGCTGGGTGAGCAGACGGTCGAGATTTTCCAGCATCGGGCGAAGACCGCGTGGCGCTTGCGCCAGCATGATGGAGAGCACGCTGAGGTAATTACGAAACAGGCTTTCGTCACCCAGGCGCTGGGCAGCCAGTGGTGCCGTGTCGGCAATCAGTGTTAGCACCTGCCCCGAGGTCTTGGACGCCATGCCCAGCAGAAAATTGACCAGGTCTGGTAAAACGTCTTCGCCGATGGCGCGTGCCATGTCGGGCGTTCGTTGGATAAAGGTAACGACCAGCTCTTCGCCACGTCCCAGATTGTGCAGAGCAACCGCACCCTTCAGATAGTTATCCAGACCGCGCGCCGAGAATACGCGTGCTGCATCACCCCAGGCGGCGCGTAGCACTTCCTGTGAATCGTGCGGGAGATCCGTAAGGAGCTCCTCATATTCTTCGAGATGAATGGCCATTCAGGGAATCCGCTGTGGGTAAGGGAGCGTAGCTACACTAGGCAACAGCATGATACTGATCCCGACCCACTCCGGTCAGAAATAGGTTGTAACAGCCGAATCCAGCGCGTCGCGCATGTCGGGGTCGTCGGTGATCGGGCGCACCAGGGCAACACGGCACGCCGCTAGCGGCGCAACGCCTTTGGCAATCAACGAACCGGCGTAAATCAGCATGCGCGTCGACAGGCCTTCGTCCAGACCGTGCCCCTTGAGATTGCGCGCCCGCTCGCCAATATGGACCAATTTTTTCGCGTCTTCCAGTGTGACGCCCGACTCGTGCGCCACAATTTCGGCTTCGGTGTCATGCTCGGGGTAGCTAAAATCCAGTGCCCCAAAACGCTGTTTGGTTGACTGTTTTAAATCCTTCATGAGCGACTGATAGCCAGGATTGTAGGAAATGACCACTTGAAAATCCGGGTGCGCTTCAATCAGCTCCCCTTTTTTTTCCAGCGGCAGCACGCGACGTGCATCGGTCAGCGGGTGGATCACCACGGTG
>JANMKH010000185.1:0-2022 GCA_031371965.1 Sulfuriferula sp. | reverse complement strand
GGGGGCGCGGCCCCCCCCCCCCGCGACGCCGATGTCGAGGCCGACGGGGTAATGGTGCTGGACTGATTGGCTGCATCCTCCAAACCGGCAGGTCGCGCCAAGCCCATGGCGGCAGCCAGCGCGCTGCCCGCGTCGTTCACCAAGCTGGGATTGCATGGCCCGGCAGATTTGATCCTGCATCTGCCGTTGCGCTACGAAGATGAGACCCGGCTCACCACCATTGCGCAGGCATTGCCTGGCCGCGCTATCCAGGTACAGGGCGTGGTGACCCATTGCGAGACCCAATACAAGCCGCGTCGTGCGCTGATTGCGCGTATTCGCGACGACAGCGGCGCCGAACTTGACCTGCGCTTCATCAATTTTTACGGTAGCCAGGTGAAACAGTTTTCCGAGGGTAATTTGATCCGCGCATTGGGTGAAGTGCGCGGCGGCTTTTTTGGGCTGGAGATGGTGCATCCCCGTTACCGCGCAGTCAGTCCGGAAGCACCGTTGCCGGACAGTCTCACGCCGATTTACCCGACGACTGCAGGGGTGGCGCAAACGCTGCTCCGCAAACATATCGGTGCCGCGCTGGCGCAGTCGGATTTGACTGACACGTTGCCGGATAGCCTGCGCAGTCGTTTTGATTTGCCGGATTTCGCCAGCAGTGTGCACACCCTGCACCATCCGCCTCCCGATATCCCGCCTGTTCAACTCGAATACCGTACCCATCCGGCGTGGCGGCGCATCAAGTTCGACGAACTGCTGGCGCAGCAATTGTCGCTGCGTCTGGCGCGCAATGCCCGACGTGCGCAGGACGCTCCCAAATTGGCGCGAGCGGTGGCGCTGGTGGAACAGCTGCAGAATGCCTTGCCGTTTCGGCTCACCACTGCGCAGTTGCGCGTATGGACGGAAATTCGAACCGACCTGGCCGCCTGTCACCCGATGCAGCGCCTGCTGCAAGGCGATGTGGGCAGCGGCAAGACGGTGGTTGCAGCGCTCGCCGCTGCGCAAGCCATCGGACATGGGTATCAGGCTGTATTCATGGCGCCGACAGAAATTCTGGCTGAGCAGCATTATCACAAGCTCAGACAGTGGTTTGCGCCCCTGGGTATCGAGGTGGCGTGGCTGGCAGGAAGCTTGTCCAAAAAAGACAAACAGGCCGCAGTGGCGCGGCTGGTATCGGGCGAGGCACAGCTTGCAGCGGGAACGCACGCGCTGTTTCAGGAACAGGTGGAGTTTGCCAATCTCGGGCTCGCCATCATCGATGAGCAGCACCGTTTCGGCGTCGCTCAGCGTCTGGCGTTGCGCCAGAAGGGCCGCCAGCCCCATCAACTGATGATGAGTGCCACGCCGATCCCGCGCACCCTGTCCATGAGCTATTACGCCGATCTCGATGTGTCGGTGATTGATGAGCTGCCGCCGGGGCGCAGCCCGGTGGTAACCAAGCTGCTTGCCGACAGCCGGCGCGAGCAAGTGATCGAGCTGGTACGCGAACGCTGCGGTGCGGGCGAGCAAGTCTACTGGGTATGTCCGTTGATCGAAGAATCCGAGAAGTTGCAGTTGCAGACCGCGCTGGATACTCACGCAGTGCTCGCGGCTGCGCTGCCTGAGCTCAACATCGGCCTGGTGCACGGACGCATGAGCGGGCGCGACAAGGCAAAGGTCATGGCCGATTTCAAATGTGGCGATCTGCATTTGCTGGTCGCGACGACGGTTATCGAGGTTGGTGTGGACGTGCCGCGCGCGTCGCTGATGGTGATTGAGCACGCCGAACGCATGGGGCTGGCGCAACTGCATCAGCTACGCGGCCGGGTCGGACGCGGCAGTACGCAAAGTGCATGTATCCTGCTTTATCAGCAGCCGTTGTCGGAAACTGCGCGCGCTCGACTCAAGGTAATTTTCGAAAATACCGATGGTTTTGTCATCGCGCGCGAAGACTTGCACCTGCGCGGGCCGGGTGAATTTCTTGGCACGCGTCAGTCGGGTGCACCGATGCTGCGCTTTGCCGATATCGAAGCGGATGCCGACATACTCGAACAG
>JANMKH010000180.1:0-12602 GCA_031371965.1 Sulfuriferula sp. | reverse complement strand
TATCGATAATCTGGCGCGCGGAATCATCGCAAAACAGTTGCCCCAGCGATTTCTCGTGATAGGCGATGCGGTAGCGTTCCACCAGCTTGATGAAGTCAAACTGCGACTAGCGGGCGAGGGCGGAACGTGCGAAATGCGGGTTCTGCGACAGGAAGTTTTCTGCGCCGATGTTGCGATTGGTGAAGTTGCAGCGTCCGCCGCCGGAAATGCGGATGCGCTCGCCAATTTTGGCAGCATGGTCGATCAGCAGCACGTGCCGCCCGCGCTGCCCGGCCTGGGCGGCGCACATCATGCCCGCCGCACTGGCGCCGATGACGATGACGTCGTAATCCATGGGATTCATCAGGGAAAATCTTTAGCCACAGAGGACACCGAGTTCACACAGGAAAACGGGGCACATGCTCTCTGTGCCCTCTGTGTCCTTCGTGGCTGGATTCTGAAGTTCAATAAATTTCCCGCGTTTCCAGGAATTTAACCTCGGGGAAGCGTTCCTGCGTCATGGTCAGGTTGACCCGGTTGGGCGCCAGGTAAACGTACTGATTCGCCCCGTCCAGGGCGACGTTGAAGCCGTATTTATCCACCAGTTGTTTGAGGTCGGCCTCTGAGCCGCGCAGCCAGCGGGCGGTGGCGTATTCGCAGCCTTCAAACAGCACGTCCACGCCGTATTCGAATTCCAGCCGGTGCGCCACCACGTCGAATTGCAGCGTGCCGACCGCACCCAGAATCAGGTCGTTGGAGGAAATCGGGCGGAACAGTTGCGTGGCGCCTTCTTCAGCCAGCTGCTGCAAGCCTTTCTGCAGCTGCTTCATTTTCAGCGGATTTTTGATGCGCGCCTTGCGGAAAAACTCCGGAGCGAATGAAGGTATCCCGGTGAACTTGAGGTTTTCGGTTTCGCTGAAGGTATCGCCCAGGCGGATGGTGCCGTGGTTGGGGATGCCGATGATGTCGCCGGCATACGCCTCATCCGCAGTATTGCGATCTTGCGCCATGAAGGTGATGGCATTGTTCACCGCCATGAACTTGCCGCTGGAAACCTGCTTGATTTTCATGCCGCGGTCGAAGCGTCCGGAGCACACGCGCAGAAACGCAATGCGGTCGCGGTGCTTGGGGTCCATATTGGCCTGGATTTTGAACACGAAGCCGGAAAACTTCGGCTCGCTGGGTTGTACCAGACGGGTTTCAGTAGCGCGCGGTTGCGGCGGCGGCGACAGGTCTACGATCGCGTCCAGCATCATCTGCACGCCGAAATTGTTGACTGCCGAGCCGAACAGCACCGGCGTCTGTTTGCCGGCGTGATAGGCGGCTGAATCGAAGGTGTGCGAGGCGCCGCGCACCAGTTCCACTTCCATGCGCAGTTCATCGGACTGTTCGCGACCGATGAACTCATCCAGGCGCGGGTTGTCCAGACCCTGGATGATCTCGCTGGTGCCCTTGTCAGCATGCGGATCGAATACCAGTACCGTGTCGTCGTAGAGGTGATAGACGCCGCGGAAACGTTTGCCCATGCTGATCGGCCAGGTCATCGGTGCGCATTGCATGCCCAGTACCGATTCGATTTCGTCGAGCAGTTCGATGGGTGGGCGACCCTCGCGGTCGAGCTTGGTGATGAAGGTGATGATGGGTGTGTCGCGCATGCGGCACACATTGAGCAACTTGATGGTCTGCGCTTCGACACCGTTGACCGAGTCGATCACCATCACCGCCGAATCCACGGCGGTGAGCGTACGGTAGGTATCCTCGGAAAAGTCCTCGTGGCCGGGTGTATCCAGCAGATTGATGATGTGTTCCCGGTAGGGGAACTGCATGACCGAGGAGGTGACTGAAATGCCGCGCTGTTTTTCCAGTTCCATCCAGTCCGAGGTGGCATGACGGCTGGCCTTGCGCGCGCGCACTTCGCCCGCGACCTGGATCGCGCCACCGAACCACAGCAGTTTTTCGGTCAGCGTGGTTTTACCTGCGTCCGGGTGGGAAATAATGGCAAAGGTGCGACGACGCTGGATTTCGGAGTCAAAGATGGTCATTTTCGGTAACAAAGGAGATGCCGGCTAACCCGGTATTATACAAGAGCGGCCTTGATGATTCCGTATATGGATTGCTGAAATGAGCGGACTGAGTTTTTATTGAGAGGCGCAGTACAATGCAACAATCAAACTACGTAACAAGAACCCGAAAATATATGAATGTGAGTAATCCAACATCGGTACTTTTTGTCTGTATGGGCAATATCTGTCGTTCACCCATGGCGGAAGGCGCTTTCGCTAAAACGGTACAAAGCGCTGGACTGGAGACGCAAATTTTGATCGATTCGGCGGGTACCCACGATTATCACGTGGGTGACGCGCCGGATCTCCGCGCCCAGCGCACTGCGTTAAACCACGGCTATGATATCAGTGGGTTGCGTGGCAGGCAGGTGCAGGATAGCGATTTCGAGCGTTTCGACTATATCCTGGCTATGGATAAACAGAATCTGAACAACCTCACGCGCCGTGCCAATGCCAGGCATCACCACAAAATTCGGTTGCTATTAAGTTTCAGCCGGCGTTACCCTCATCTGGATGTACCTGATCCTTACTATGGCGGCCAACAGGGGTTTGATCAAACACTGGATATGGTTGAGGATGCTGCCCAAGGTTTGCTCAAAACAATCATGGAGAGACGGGGTGTCCAATCAGCCTGATGCTGATGAGGCCTAAACTTTGGCAGGAACTGACAGGTACTTACCGGGATTGCTTTTGAGCGGATATGCAGTCTCAAGGTAACTACTGAATCTAAGCGCTTTCTGCGTGAAGGGAAGCTCAAATGGAAGGACCAAAAAAAACAGGAGATGACCGATTGGTCATCTCCTGTTTTAGTATTTACTGCGTTGCCGCTTATTTATTGCCGTGTTTCTATCTGTTGCAGAGGCGCTTCCGGAGCAGACTGTTGCTGCGTTGTGGCGCGTCTTGCCGGGCGAATCTTGGGCGCTGGGTTATTCGATTCATTGGCGCTTTCTACAGGGGCGGTGACGGAATTATTTGTTTCCACCTGCATCAGTTCCACCGGTATGTCGGCAACCATTGCCAGCGGCTCACGACGTCTGCGCGGCGCTTGTTGTGGCGCCTCGGTTACGCTTGCTACTGGAGGTTTGGATTGTGTTTCTACCTGCTGTAGTTGGGCAGCCGCAGGCGAAGGAGCGAGCATTTCACTGAGTCGCTTTTCCACCGGCATGACGGCTTTTACTGCCTCGGCTTTGGGTACGGCAGGGAGCGTTTCAGAAGCCACGGCAACGTAGCTGGTTTCCCTACGTGCAGTCGCGGAAGCCTCAACCGGTGCAGTAACGATCGTGGTCGGAGGTGGTGTTACGACCGCAGGAATCGGCTCGCTGAGAGGCGTCACGACCGGCTGTGCCATCGCTTCAATACCTGCACCTACTTCTGTGCTATCGGTCTGGGTTATAACCGTGCCTGCCGCTGGAGTGGCTTGATCCTGTTCCGGACGACGCTCGCGTCGGCCGCCACGGCGACCGCGACGGCTTCGGGTTTCACCGGTGCCGGCATCGGTAATGGGAGCTTGCACCGGTGTATTGGTTTCAACGGCTTCATTGCTAGCAACGACTTCGGTGGCTGGTTTCGGTGCGCGTGGTTGTTGCTGGCGCGGCTTGCGGGCTGGTCTTTGAGCGCTATCGGCAGGGGCAGCAGTTCGTTCTCCGGCAGCCTGTCGTTCCGGGCGCGGTGCTCGCTCGATCGGTTCGGAGCCATCCTTGCCTTCAGCAGGTCGTTGCGGGCGCTCAGTGCGTTCACTACGCTCGCCGCGCTGACGACCACGCCCACGGGACTCGCGTACCGGAGCGGCTGGCTGCGGAGCTACGACAGGCTGAGCCGGTTTTTCTTCCCCAATTCGTTGTAGCCATCCGAAAATGCGGCCAATCAAGCCGGATTTGGATTCGGTCTGGAAATTAACCTGGGGTGCCACTTTTTGTTCAACGATAGGAGCCGGTTGGGCCGGTGTGATGCCGCGCACAGCAGGGACTTGTGGCGCAGGCTTGTTTTCCTTGCGCGTTTCGGCGGGCGAAGTGTCTTCAATGGCATCCGCCAGTTTATAGCTGGGGATAGTGATGTCGTGTTGGTTGAGCTCGTCATGACGCAGACGCGTGATCTTGTAATGTGGCGTCACCAGATGAATATTGGGGATCAGCAACACATTGACCTTAAGCCGGGACTCGATGGCAAAGATGTCGGAGCGCTTCTCGTTAAGCAGGAAAGTTGCCACATCTACCGGAATCTGAGCATGAATTGCGCCGGTGTTTTCCTTCATTGCATCTTCCTGGATGATGCGCAGGATATGCAGGGCGGTGGATTCAATGCCACGGATGAAGCCGGTGCCGCTGCAACGTGGGCACGGCTGGTGGCTGGATTCGCCCAGCGACGGCTGCAGACGCTGGCGCGACAGCTCCATCAGGCCGAATTTGGAAATCTTGCCGAATTGCACGCGCGCACGATCGTAGTGCAGTGAATCGCGCAGGCGGTTTTCCACCTCGCGCTGGTTGCGCTGGCTTTCCATGTCGATGAAATCGATCACGATCAGGCCGCCCAAGTCACGCAGACGCAATTGGCGAGCGACTTCCTCGGCGGCTTCCAGGTTGGTGTTGTAGGCGGTCTGTTCGATGTCCGCGCCGCGTGTGGAGCGCGCCGAGTTGACGTCCACCGACACCAGCGCTTCGGTATGGTCGATCACGATCGCGCCGCCGGAGGGTAGGGTCACTTCGCGCGAGTAAGCGGACTCGATTTGATGTTCGATCTGGAAGCGCGAGAACAGCGGCACGTCGTCCTTGTATAGCTTGACCTTGTGCACGTTGCCGGGCATGACGTGGCTCATGAACTGCTGTGCCTGCTCGAATACCTCTTCCGTATCGATCAGGATTTCGCCAATGTCAGGCTGGAAGTAGTCGCGGATGGCGCGAATCACCAGGCTGCTTTCCTGGTAAATCAAGAAGGCGCCTTTCTGGCTGTTGGCAGCGGAATCGATGGCGTTCCAGAGTTGCAGCAGATAGTTCAAGTCCCACTGCAGTTCTTCCACGCCCCGGCCGATACCTGCGGTGCGGGCAATGATGCTCATGCCAGCCGGGATTTCCAGTTGTGCCATCACGTCGCGCAGTTCGTTGCGCTCTTCACCCTCGATGCGGCGCGATACGCCGCCGCCACGGGGATTATTGGGCATCAGTACCAGATAGCGTCCGGCCAGGCTGATGTAGGTTGTCAGCGCTGCGCCTTTATTGCCGCGCTCGTCCTTTTCTACCTGGACGATGATTTCCTGGCCTTCGCGCAGCACATCCTGAATGCGTGCACGTGCCACATCGGCGACGTTGTTCACGAAGCAGGCACGAGAGACTTCCTTGAATGGTAAAAAGCCGTGACGATCAGCGCCGTAATCGATAAAGGCAGCCTCGAGGCTGGGCTCGACGCGAGTGACGATGCCTTTGTAGATGTTGCTTTTGCGCTGTTCCTTGCTGGCGGATTCAATGTCCAGGTCTACAAGTTTTTGACCATCGACAATGGCGACACGGAGTTCCTCGGCCTGTGTCGCATTAAATAACATGCGTTTCATGATGTTTCATTCTCCCGCGCGCGATAGACACGGGACGACCAACCGCCGCGCATTTTGCGCGGTGTGCGGCACGAGTGATTTAGTCTGGAATTTCAGTCATTTGGACAACCAGGTTAGTCGGGCGTGGCGGTTTATCGTTAGGACAGATGAATATCTCATCTGTCTGAAATCAAGGGTGCGTTTCGCGCGCTTATGCTTTACCATCGCTACTTTTTAATGCCGCGTCCATGCGCCTCTGGGCGACTCTGAACGGTTTCAGTCTCTCACATGGCGGCGCAAACTAAAGCAGGCGCGATGTATCGGGACATGCATCCGGTGAGCGAAATTAACCGGCTAAATCTTGCTTCTGGACGCCGAATTTTCCGTCATTTGCCAGATAAATCCAGCCTGGAAAACGTCACAGATTGCGACAGTAGTATATGCAAAATGAATGATTTACGCAAAGAATCTGTCACATACCTCAAAGTGGACGAATCCGGAGCCGGGCAGCGTGTCGACAACTTTCTGGCACGCCACCTGAAGGGGGTTCCAAAAAGTCACCTGTATCGTATTTTGCGAAGCGGTGAGGTACGGGTGAACAAGGGGAGGGTGGATGCCGCGCGCAAACTGGAACTGGGGGATGAGATTCGTATTCCGCCCATCCGCGTAGCGGCACCGCAAATTATTCGGCCGACAGTGTTGCCTAAAGGCGGCATTCGTCTGGTCGAACGTATTCTTTACCATCACGAGGGCCTGTTGGTGCTCGACAAGCCTGCGGGCATGGCAGTACATGGTGGCAGCGGTGTCAGTCTGGGGGTGATCGAGCAATTGCGGCTGGAAATGCCGGAGCAGCGCTTTCTCGAACTTGCCCATCGCCTGGACCGGGAAACGTCCGGTGTGCTGATGCTGGCGACCAAGCGTAGTGCATTGGTGGCTCTGCACGACATGATGCGCGCCAACCAGATGGACAAGCGTTATTTTGCCTTGGTTCTCGGACGCTGGAGCGATGCGCTGCGCCATATCAAACAGCCGTTACACAAATATCTCAATGCCGAGGGCGAGCGGCGTGTACTGGCAAGTGCGGATGGGCAGTCTGCGCATACCGTATTTCGTCTGCAGCGCAACTGGGCGGACTTCAGTCTGCTTGAAGCCGAACTGACAACCGGGCGCACGCATCAGATCCGGGTGCATCTGGCCCACGCCGGCTTTCCGATTGCCGGAGATGATAAATACGGGGATTTCCCGCGCAACAAGGTGCTCGCCAAGACCGGGCTCAAGCGCATGTTTTTGCATGCGCACCGGGTCAGTATCAAACATCCCCTCAGTGGCGAGATGTTGGTCCTGGAAGCGCCACTACCCACTGAACTGAGCAATTTTCTGGCACAACTGGATCGTGAAGCATGAATACAAGACGCTTTGATTTACTGATATTCGACTGGGATGGCACGTTGATGGATTCAACCGGAGCCATTGCCGAGTCCATCCAGCTAGCCTGTGCCGACTTGGGATTGCGTGTACCGCAGACTGACGAGGCCCGGCAAATTATCGGCTTGGGGCTGGCTGAGGCACTCCAGACTTTGCTTCCCGACCTTACGCCAGCCGAATATCCGCGTTTGGTGGAACGTTATCGGCACCACTTTCTCGGTCAGGATCACACCTTGCCGTTATTCGAGGGGGTAGCGGATACTATCGCTGCGTTGCATGCGGCGGATTATTGGCTGGCGGTGGCCACCGGCAAAAGCCGCAAGGGGCTGGAACGTGCTTTTGGCCAAAGCGGCTTGCGCAAGTTTTTTCATGCTTCGCGCTGTGCCGATGAAGGCTACTCCAAGCCGCACCCGGGCATGGTGCTGGAGTTGATGGATTGCTGCGGCGTCGACGCAGAGCGAACGCTGATGATCGGCGATACCAGCCATGATCTGCAAATGGCGATCAACGCCGGGGTAGCGAGCGTAGGGGTGGCTTATGGTGCGCATTCGGTAGCATCCCTGCAAGCGTGTCAGCCGCTGTATATTGCCGATAATTTTAAAGGTTTGGTGGCATGGCTGGACAACAACGCTTGATTTGCGCGAGTACGGCGTTGATCGATGCCGGAAAAGGCATCCGGTTTGAGCTGCAATATCTGGGTCAGACAGCCCCTGCTTTTGCGATCCGCTATCGAGGCCGGGTGTATGCATATCTCAATCGCTGTGCCCATATTCCTGTCGAGATGGACTGGCAGGAGGGCGAGTTTTTTGATCTCTCCGGGTTATACTTGCTATGTTCTACCCACGGCGCAATGTATTTGCCGGAAACAGGGCAATGTATGGGTGGGCGTTGCGCCGGCAAAGGGCTGGTTGCTGTTGCCGTGCAGGAAGATGACGGTCATGTCTATTTAATTGAGGAAACAAATCATGTCTGAACCGGAAAAGACCGGGAACTGGGAGCGTGAGGTGCTGGAAAAGTTGGCGCTAGCTGCTGTCAAGGAACAGCGTACAGCACGTCACTGGAGCATATTTTTCAAGCTGCTGGGTTTTTCCTTTTTATTCATTCTGCTGTTTCTGGCATTGGGTTGGATAGGCGATCGCGGCATCCCCATCCCCGGTAAGCATACCGCGGTGGTAGAGCTGACGGGAACCATCGCGGCAGACCAGACCAGCGCCGACCAGATCACCAAGGGATTGGAAGCAGCGTTTGAGGACGTCAACACAAAGGGTGTCATTCTGCGCATTAACAGTCCTGGAGGAAGTCCGGTACAGGCGGGGCAGATTTATGACGATATCAAACGTCTGCGCGCAAAATATCCCAACATTCCTCTTTATGCTGTGGTGGATGATATCTGCGCTTCCGGCGCCTATTATGTTGCAGCCGCTGCTGACAAAATCTATGTGGACAAAGCCAGTATTGTCGGGTCGATCGGTGTGCTGATGGATGGTTTCGGCTTTACCGGCACGATGCAGAAGCTGGGGGTGGAACGCCGCTTACTTACTGCGGGTGAAAACAAGGGCTTTCTTGATCCGTTCTCCCCTGAAAACCCTCAACAAGTAGCTTATGCCCAGGCCATGCTGGAGGAAATTCACCAGCAATTTATCAAGGCCGTGCGTGATGGGCGGGGCAGCCGCCTGAAAGAAACGCCTGATATGTTCAGCGGCCTGGTGTGGAGTGGCCAGAAAAGTATCGAGTTGGGCTTGACCGATGCGCTTGGCAGTACTGACTATGTTGCGCGCAACGTAATTAAAGCCAAGGATATTGTCGATTTTACGCCGCAGGAAGGCTTTGCCAATCGCTTTGCCAAACGTTTTGGCGTGGCCATGGGCAAGACCATGAATCCCCTGGCATGGTCGGGTAGTGTATTACGTTGATATCCCGCGATGTCTATCAGCCGATTGCATGTGCTCAGCACGAGAGACTTGAATTTGCTGTGCTGCGGCAGATTCCAATATGGCTTCGCTATCTGGCTGAAGATGGCCAGAAAAATGAGGCCACCGTCCTGCCACTGGATGTACAAACCCGCCAATCGGGTGAATGGCTGATATTGCGTTATGCTGATGGCAGTACAGGCGAACTGAGGCTGGATCAACTGCTGTATTTTGAAGAGCGCTCGCCTGCGAGTGGCTCGGATAAATCTGATCAAAGCCATTAGCCAAGCCTAACGATAACCTACTATCCGTGTCCACTCCAGAACAACTGTCCCAGTTTCTCGCAGAGGTTGAGCGCCGCGCATATCGACATGCAGCTTTTACTGTGCGCGATGAGCAGGCGGCGCTGGATATTGTTCAGGATGCCATGCTCAAACTGGCGGAAAAATACCTTGATCGACCTGCTGAAGAGTATCCGATGCTATTTCAGCGTATTCTGCAAAACACCATACGGGATTATTTCCGTCGCCAGAAAGTGCGCAACTTCTGGACAACGGCAATGTCTTTTGTGATGCCAGGCCAGGATGATCATGCTGAAGAAGGTGATGCAATTGAACACTTGCAACCTACTTCCGAGTCCGATGACCCTGCCTATCAGGTAGATACGGCACAAAGACTGGTGATTATCCAGGAGGCATTGGAAAAGTTGCCGCCACGTCAACGAGAAGCCTTCCTGCTGCGTTATTGGGAGGAAATGGATACTGCCGAAACTGCAACGATTATGGGTTGCTCTGAGGGCAGCGTGAAAACACATTGTTCTCGTGCGGTTCATGCGCTCTCCAAATACCTGGAGAGCAAGGAAATAAGATTATGAACGAAGAAGATTTCTCAAAAAAAATAGTCACTCTGGTTGACGGAGCCATCAACAATCTTCGTCCGGAAGTGATTTTGCGCTTGCGGCAATCGCGTGAGCGTGCAGTCGCCCATGCTCGGCAGCACCGTGCGACCAGTTTTGGTCTGTCCGGAAATGCACTGCATCGTGCCTCATGGTTGTCGCATCATCGGCTTTTTGGTATAGGCATATTATTCGCGATTATATTATTGGTGACCACTGGAATATGGCAAATATTCCCCAGACAGCAGGAAGATGATATTTCGCAGATTGATGCAGCGCTGTTAACGGACGACCTCCCTGTTCATGCTTATCTTGATAACAGCCTAGTACAATGGGTAAAAAATCCTTCCCAACAGTAATTCTTTGCTTGCTCATGGCATTCTCGTCCGCCTGTTTTGCCGCAGGTAAGCTTGCTGCACCTGAATGGCGGCAGCTGACTCCTGCGCAACAGCAGGTGCTTGCGCCGCTGTCATTGCAATGGGAAAAGATGTCGTCGCTCCAACGCTCACGCCTAATTGCTGTAGCAGAGCAATACCCAAAAATGACTCCCCAGGCACGCTTGCGCTTTCAGAAGCGGATCAAAACCTGGGCATCGCTAAGTCGTGAAGAGCGTAAAGAAGCGCGCGAAAATTATCGAAAATTTCATCGTCTGCCGCCGAAGCAGCGTGAAGCCATCAAGCAGCGCTGGGAAGCAAAGCAACAGACTCGCCTGCCGGAAGATTCAGCTCCAAAGCCCCACGATGTGATGCCGGCGCTGTCATTACCTGTTCAGCCTTCTTGAAGCGTTTGAAGCAGGTTAGCTGGTACGCCAGGTGAGTACGTCCAGACCCTCTAGTGCCAGCATGCGTATCAGCGCAATCAGTGGTAAACCGATCAGCGCATTCGGGTCTTCGCCTTCAAGTTTTTCTATCACAGCAATGCCCAGGCTTTCGATACGTGCGCTGCCAGCACAGTTGTAGGGTTGATCCTTGAACAAATAAGCTTCAATTTGTGCGTCGCTGAGCTGGCGGAACTGAACTGTGGTCGGTACCGAAGTTGTGTGCAGGCTACCGCTGGCGCTGTTGTAGAGGGAGAGTGCGGAATGAAACACGACGTTTTTGCCACACATCAGACGTAATTGCGCGACGGCTTTTTCGTGAGTGCCAGGTTTGCCGATTTGAAGACCATCCACTGTAGCAACCTGATCCGAGCCAATAATGAGTGCGCGAGGATAGGTTGCCTGCACTGCCTTGGCTTTGAGTTGTGACAGGCGCAACGCTGTCGCCTCGGGCGTCTCATGAAGCAGTGGCGTTTCGTCCACCTCTGGTGCAATCACTGCAAACGGTATTTGCAGATGCGACAACAACTCACGTCGATATGGCGATGTGGAGGCCAGTACCAGCGGTAAAGAATTCAAGGCGGGTAACTTATTCCGGCTGGATTTCCAGAAGCGCTTGATCAGGGGTGACGGTATCTCCCTTGGTCACGTACAGGGCTATCACGGTACCTGAAATCGAAGCCTGAATTTCATTTTCCATTTTCATGGCTTCAATCACCAGTACCGGGTCGCCTGCTTTGACTTTCTGGCCGGTGGAAACCATTACATCCACGATATTGCCGGGCATTGCGGTTGTGACATGGCCAACGTGGCTGGGACGCGGACGTCCCCCGCTTGATGTTTTTTTGTTGGTACCGGAGTCGGATTTGGGTGAGTGATTGCTGCCGCTGGAAGTTACTTCGATTTCGTTTAAGGCCTCAACCAGAACTTCCTCGGTCACTCCGTCTACAGATACATAATAGGGGCGCTCTGCCTGCCCGGCGTGGCCGGTACCGGTAAGCCGGATGTGATAGGTTTCGCCGTGCAAAGTAATGCGGAATTCGTCTGCTGCCGAGCGCGTGGTGGCTGTGGCGTTTTTTGCCTCAACAGGAAGCAGTGCTTCGCCAGCCAGGGTGCCCGCGTTGCGCTCTTGCAGGAACGTGCGTCCAAGGTCGGGAAACATGGCATAGGTGAGTGCGTCCTCTTCGGTTCTCGACAAATCCTCGATTTCGCCGCGCAGTTTTTCCAGTTCGTCCGGGATCAGGTCAGCAGGACGACAGGTAATGACTTCCTGATTGCCAATGGCAAGATTGCGTACCTGCTCGTTGACTTTGCCCGGTGCCTGCCCATATCGACCTTGCAGGTAAGATTTTACTTCGTTGGTGATGGTTTTATAGCGTCCACCCGTGAGCACATTGATAACAGCCTGGCTGCCAACGATCTGGGAAGTTGGCGTAACCAGCGGCGGATACCCCAGATCTTCGCGCACACGCGGGATCTCCAGGAGTACCTCATCCATGCGATCCAGCGAGCCTTGTTCCTTGAGCTGGTTGGACAGGTTGGAAATCATTCCACCCGGTACCTGGCTGATCAGCACACGCGGATCTACGCCGGTGAAAGCACTTTCAAACTGCCAGTACAGTTTGCGTACTTCGCGGAAATAAGCGGCGATCTCTTCCAGCAAGGCAAGGTTGAGGCCAGTGTCGTACTCGGTGCCAGCCAGTGCAGCAACCATGCTTTCGGTGGTGGGGTGGCTGGCCCCTTCAGAAAAGGCGGAGATGCAGGTGTCAATGATAGTTGCGCCGGCCTCGACAGCTTTCAAGTGAGCCATGCTGGCCAAACCAGAGGTGGCATGGCTGTGGGTATGAACCGGCAAACCAGTTGCTTCGCGCACAGCCTTGACCAGATCGAAGGCGGCGGTGGGCGTCAACAAGCCCGCCATGTCCTTGATGGCGATCGTGTCACAGCCGAGTTCGGCAAGACCTCTGGCCAGCTCGACAAAGTGAGGGATATT
>JANMKH010000116.1:0-2500 GCA_031371965.1 Sulfuriferula sp. | reverse complement strand
TCCGCGGCACGCTGTTGATGGCGCTCTCCAACAAGTTTGGCGGGATTGTTCTGACCACCGGCAATAAATCCGAAATGGCGGTTGGCTATGCTACGCTGTACGGCGATATGGCGGGAGGTTTCGCGGTGTTGCGCGACGTACCCAAAACCCTGGTGTACCGGCTGTCCAACTATCGCAATGGCATTGCGCCGGTGATACCGCAACGGATCATTGAGCGCGCACCCTCCGCAGAACTGCGCGCCGACCAGACCGACCAGGATTCGCTGCCGCCTTATGATATTCTCGATGCGATTATTGAACGCTATGTCGAACATGATCAGACACCTGCTGAAATTATCGCTGCAGGCTACAATGAGACCGAAGTTGCACGTGTGATTCACATGATCGACCGCAGTGAATACAAACGCCGCCAGGCACCTGTTGGCATCCGCATTACGCCGCGTGCATTTGGCAAGGATCGCCGTTATCCGATCACTTCCCGGTTCAAGCCGGGTTGATTATTTATGCAAAGGGTATGAAATGAAAAAAATAGAAGCCATCATCAAGCCGTTCAAACTCGATGAAGTACGCGAGGCACTATCGGAAATCGGCGTCACCGGGCTGACCGTTACCGAGGTCAAGGGTTTCGGCCGCCAGAAAGGGCATACCGAACTTTACCGCGGCGCGGAATACGTGGTGGATTTTTTGCCCAAGGTGAAAATCGAAATTGTAGTGTCGGACAATCTCGTCGACCAGGCGGTTGAAGCGATTGTGAATGCCGCACGCACCGGCAAGATCGGCGACGGCAAGATTTTTGTTACGGATGTGGAGCAGGTGGTGCGGATTCGTACCGGCGAGACCGGCGATACTGCGATTTGATCTGGCTGGTAGCGGCTTGTTAGCTCAAGCTGCGCTACCAGTTACGGTTTGCAAAGGTTTAGAGTTGCCAGAAACGCCACCAGGGTTTGCTCTTGTCAAAATTTCCCGCCACATATTTACTGTTCGGGAAGTTTTTCTGTAACACCCGCAAGGCGTCATCGCGCAAGTCATTGATACCCATTTTATCGTAGGATTTAACAAGTATTGCCAGTGCCTGTTCGATAGCTGGGGCATTCGGATAATGCTCGATGGCATACTGGGCGCGCTTGCTGGCAGCCACATAGGCGCCGCGCTTATAGTAATACAGGGCGACGTGCACTTCATGCGAGGCCAGCGAATCCACCAGGTATTTCATGCGCGCCAGCGCATCCGGGGCATATTTGCTGTTTGGAAAACGCGTAACCAGTTGCTGAAACGAATCAAATGACTCGCTTGCGGCCTTGGGATCGCGTTCGGTCATATCCTGATCGCCAATCCTCCCCAACAGCCCCTGGTCTTCGGTAAAGTTGGCCAGCCCCCTCAGGTAGTAGGCATAATCCACATTGGGATGCTCGGGATGCAGCTTGATAAAGCGGTCGCAGGCGGCGATGGCCGAAACCGGCTCATTGTCTTTGTAATAAGCATAGGCGACTTCAAGTTGCGCTTGCTGCGCGTAGCGGCCGTAAGGGTAGCGTGCTTCCAGCGTCTCGAAGTATTTGATGGCTTTTTCGTAGCCACCTGTATTGAGCTGATCCTTGGCTTCTGCGTAGAGTCTTTGTGCCGACCAACCCTGCGTTTCATCAACCGTCTTGGGTAACAAACCACATCCAGCCAGCAGTACCACCAACAAAACAAGTAAACTTCGTTTCATGACATCGTCCGTAAAACAGTTGCCAGATTATACTCCAAACACTTCTGCCGAAGCCGTAATCATGATGGAAATCCCGTATGTCAGTGCGGGCCAGCGGCTGGATCAGGCGCTCGCCGCATTGCTGCCAGAATATTCGCGTAGCCGCATCCAGGAATGGATCAAGCATGAGCGAGTAACGGTCAATGGCCGTTTTCTGGGGGTCAAGGATAAGGTGTGGGGGGGTGAGAAAGTACAAGTCCTCCCTGAAACACATCCTGCTGAGGTGCCGGCAGCGCCAGAGGCCATCGCGCTGGAGATTGTGTACGAGGATGATGCCTTGCTGGTGGTCAACAAGCCGGCCGGGCTGGTGGTGCATCCGGGCAGCGGCAACTGGCAGGGAACCCTGCTGAATGCGCTGTTGCACCACGCGCCGCAATTGGCTGGAGTACCGCGTGCGGGTATCGTGCACCGGCTCGATAAGGACACCAGTGGGCTACTAGTTGTAGCGAAAACGCTCACTTCGCAAACCCACCTGGTGCGCCAGTTGCAGGCGCGTACCGTCAAGCGCGAGTATCTGGCTGTGGCGCATGGTCTGATAGTTCAAGACGGCAAGGTCGACGCGCGCATTGGCCGACACCCTAGTCAACGCACCAAAATGGCAGTAGTGCACTCTGGCCGCGAGGCCGTCACGCATTACACCGTGCTCGAGCATCTGGGCCATTACACCTTGATTCGCTGTGTGCTTGAAACCGGCCGCACCCACCAGATTCGCGTGCATTTGCAGTCCATTGGTCATGCACTGGTGGGCGATCC
>JANMKH010000099.1:0-22345 GCA_031371965.1 Sulfuriferula sp. | reverse complement strand
TCCAGTTTAATCAAGCTTTAAGCCTGCTAAAGGGCTTGAACATTATCCAGACGCGGGAAAAATAGTCAGCTGGCTAAACGGTTGACTTGCTAGGGCTGCCCGGTTGCGCGTATTCTGATTGCGCGTGCCGGGCAGTCGGCGTTTTCCAGTGCTTGAAATGAACCCCAGCGACCAGAAAAAAACCCGCGAAGTCGTATTCAGCGCCATACCTCAGCACCAAGTCGAGGCTGCACTGGCTTTGCTGGATGGCATGCAGAGTATGTCTGTTGAAGCGGGCCATCATTCTTGCAGTATCGTGGTGCATTACGATGTATGCGACTGCACTTTGGAAAAACTGGAGTCAGCCCTGCTAGAGCAAGGATTTCATCTCGATAATTCACTGCTGCAGAAACTGCGCCGTGCACTGATCTATTTTTGCGAGCGCAACCAGCGCGACAATCTCAGTGTGCCACCACCTCAACAAAAGTTCGCCAAACCCTTCGTAGCGGCCTTTCAGCATCATCCTCACGGTGACCAAGATGACACGCCGGAAGAGTGGCGCAGTTACAAGTAACCTGGCTCCCAGCACTACGCATGAATGATGACCAACTGTTGCGTTACAGTCGCCACATCCTGTTGCGCGAAATAGACGTTCCTGGTCAACAACGCATCCTTAACGCACGTGTATTGGTAATTGGCGCAGGCGGGCTGGGCTCGCCGGTACTGCTGTACCTGGCGGCAAGTGGGGTAGGGCATATCACCGTATGCGATGACGATAATGTCGACCTCAGCAATCTACAGCGCCAGATTGCCCATCACAGTGATGCGATCGGCCGTAACAAGGCCGAGTCCGCTGCCACTGCGATGCGCGCGATCAACCCCGGCATAACTGTGCAAGCGTTGACGCAGCGCCTGTCAGGCGTTGTATTGGCAGCCCAGGTCGCAGCAGCTGACGTGGTGATAGACGCCAGCGATAACTTTGCTACACGCCATGCCGTGAATCGCGCTTGCGTGGAATACCGAAAACCTTTGGTTTCGGGGGCCGCGATAGGATTCGATGGCCAGGTCACGGTATTTGATCTGCGCCACACAGATAGCCCTTGCTATCATTGTCTTTATCCGGATAGCGGCAGTAGCGACGAAATGCGCTGCGCAGAAAATGGCGTATTTTCACCGTTGGTAGGAATAATTGGTACGGTTCAGGCTGCGGAGGCGCTCAAATTAATATGCAGTGCGGGTGAGTCACTCAATGGCAGACTGTTGCTGCTGGACGCCCTCAATATGCAATGGCGTAGTATCCGATTGCAAAAAGATACCGGCTGCGCCGTATGCGGGATCCGGTGTTAGGTTTATTTCAGGCCAGCACTTAATAATAGCCATTGCTGAGTAAAGGATTCTGACGGGAAGCGCTTGAATCCGCTTTTGGCGAATTGGTGCCAGCGGCCAATGACATAACAAAGCAGTAAATTGCCCGCTGCCATCGTATCCAGATCAGTACGAATCTCTCCATTCCCTACAGCGATACGCAGGCATTGACGCAGAGTGGCCTCGAGACGATCATGCAATTGATTGATGCGCGCTTGCAATCGATCATTTTCGTTGATCAGCGCGTCGCCAATCAGTACACGCGTCATACCAGGATTTTTTTGCGCGAACCCAAGCAGCAGAGAAACGATGGCCTCGGCCTGGCTGAGACCGTTTTGCTGGCTGCTGGTGATTTTATTGATTAACCCAAACACCGACTGTTCAATGAATTCAATCAACCCTTCGAACATTTGTGCTTTGCTGGCAAAGTGCCGGTACAGTGCTGCCTCGGATACATCCAGCCGGGCAGCTAGTGCGGCGGTAGTGATTTTTTCACCGCCGGGCGTCTCTAGCATGGCAGCTAAAGTTTGCAGAATCTGAAATTTTCGCTCTCCGGGTGCTGCCACGCCATTCCCCTTTTATAGTTAGCCTCTTTAGCCCTAAACCTCACTGTAACTTGGCATTGCTCGGAAAATTTGCGTGCTTTCTGGAGAAAACTACCAGACCGTGGGCACATAAATTTTTTTCGCGTGCTGTCTCTTTCATGAGTTTAAGCTTTTCGATGCGCAGCGTTTGATTGCTATTTATTGGAATAATGGTGGGTCTGCACGGACTTGAACCGTGGACCAAGGGATTATGAGTCCCCTGCTCTAACCAACTGAGCTACAGACCCGAAAACGAGGCGAACTATACCACCGCCAGCAGTGCTGCGCTACGCCACTAAGTGTCGTAGCGCCAAGGGCACTCAGAGAATCAAGAATTACCGTTGCTGTCGATGAAGCTCTTAAGACGATCAGAGCGTGATGGGTGGCGCAATTTGCGTAACGCTTTAGCCTCGATCTGGCGAATGCGCTCACGGGTCACGTCAAACTGTTTGCCGACTTCTTCCAGGGTGTGGTCGGTATTCATCTCGATACCGAAGCGCATCCGCAACACTTTGGCTTCGCGTTGCGTCAGGCCGTCAAGAATATCCTTGGTCACTTCCTGCAGGCTGTCGTAAACAGCAGCGTCTATTGGAGCCAGCGTGGCGGTGTCTTCGATGAAATCGCCAAGATGGGAATCCTCGTCGTCGCCGATAGGGGTCTCCATGGAAATAGGCTCTTTGGAGATTTTGAGTATCTTGCGAATCTTCTCCTCGGTCATTTCCATTTTCTCGGCCAGCAATTCCGGGTCGGGTTCCTTGCCGGTCTCCTGAAGAATCTGACGCGAGATGCGATTCATCTTGTTGATGGTCTCGATCATGTGCACCGGGATACGAATGGTGCGCGCCTGATCCGCAATGGAGCGGGTGATAGCCTGACGGATCCACCAGGTGGCGTAGGTGGAGAACTTGTAGCCACGCCGGTATTCGAATTTGTCCACGGCCTTCATCAGACCGATGTTGCCTTCCTGAATCAGGTCGAGGAATTGCAGGCCGCGATTGGTATATTTTTTTGCAATGGAAATTACCAGGCGCAGGTTAGCCTCGATCATTTCACGTTTGGCGCGGCGCGCACGTGCTTCGCCGGTGGACATCTGACGATTGATTTCTTTCAGGTCCTTGATCGGGATGCCCACTTTTTCCTGCAGCGCAATCAGGCGTTGCTGACGTTCAACGATAGTGTGTTGATGGCGCGTCAACTCTTCTGCGTAAGCTTTTTTCGAGTTGATTTCCTTGGTAACCCAGTCCAGATTGCTTTCATTGCCAGGGAATACCTTGATGAAGTGCGCGCGGGGCATCCCCGATTTGTTCACGGCAAATTCCATGATGTCACGCTCATGGCTGCGGACTTCTTCCACCAGTTGGCGCACGCCGTCGCATAATGCCTCAACTTGCTTGGCAGAAAAGCGAATATTCATTAATTCGGCGGAGAGTTCTTCCTGCAGTTGCAGATACTGCGGGTTGCCAAAACCATTTTTCTTCAAAGAAGCCTGAATCCGCTTGAATACTTTGCGAATGACTTCAAAGTGCGCCATGGCGTCGATCTTGAGTTGGGCGAGATTGGCAGCAGCCAGTGCGCTACCGTCGTCTTCCTCGGCATCTTCGTCGACTTCCTCTTCTTCCTCGGCTTCGTTCTCGTCAGCCTCGGGCACGTTAGCGATCACTTCGAGTTCTTCTACGACAACGCCATCGACGAAATCGTCAATGCGAATTTCCTCACGCTCCACCTTGTCCACCAGCGCCATGATTGCCTGTATGGTGGTAGGGCAGGCGGAGATAGCCTGAATCATGTGTTTCAAGCCGTCTTCGATGCGTTTGGCAATTTCGATTTCGCCTTCGCGCGTGAGCAGTTCCACCGAGCCCATTTCGCGCATATACATGCGCACCGGGTCTGTGGTGCGGCCGAATTCCGAATCCACGGTAGAAAGCGCAGCCTCGGCCTCTGCCACGACATCTTCATCGGTGACTGCCGGTGTGGCATCAGACATCAGCAGGGTTTCGGCATCGGGTGCTTCATCATAGACCTGGATGCCCATGTCATTGATCATGCTGATGACGCCTTCGATCTGTTCGGCATCCAGCATGTCATCAGGCAAATGGTCGTTGATCTCGGCGTAGGTCAGGTAGCCCCGCTCTTTGCCGAGCACAATCAGATTCTTCAGGCGTGTGCGCCGGTCATCGACATCTACCGTTTTCACCTCACCTTTTTCGTGATCGTTTGCCATATGTCTTGGTCCAGTAAAATTTGGTGCATCAGAAAAACTGATAATTATACATTTGTTCGAGCCAGGTCGCTCATTTTTTCACCGGTTGCGTGCCAATAACCAGTTGTCTCAACGCTGCTTTTTCGGTTTCGGTCAGCGCGTTAATAGGCTTGTCAGTTACACGCGCACCATGCTGCTTGTCGATTTGCATACGTGCCTGATTACAGGCGCCCACAAAATCGGCGCTGATGTCCAGATCATCCGTCCAGCTCAGTATTTCTGAACTGGCGTGTTGCAGGATGGGCGCCAAAGAGTGATCTCGAAAATGGTCTACCACGCTTGCAGTACCTAAATTGGGATGGTTACGCAGCAATTCAACTACGGCACGTAGCGCTTCAGCATCCGGGCCTGTTGGGGCAATCAAACTCACGTCAAGTTCCCGTGCCAGGCTAGGCATAAACAGAATCGCGCATAGCAATTTGTGCCAAATTGAGGCAGGTGCTTGGCGTGGCGCGTAAGCGGATGCTCGCGCCAGGTTGGAGCGTTTTGATTTGATTTCCCACAAATTGTCGAGTTCGAACAATTGCAAACTTGCCAATTCGGCGCAACGTTTGCGCAACATGAGTGCCAGTGCGGGTGCACGTACCTGACTTAACAGGGGACGTGCGGCCTGCAAAAAGGCACTCCGTCCTTCGCTGTTACCCAAATCATGATGTGTTGTCAGTTCCTTGAACAGGTAGACGGAGAGAGGCACGACCGCGCCGGTCAGTAGCGCTTCAAAGGCCTCTTTACCAAATGCCCGAATATAGCTGTCCGGATCATGTTCTGGTGCGAGAAACAAAAATCCGATATGGCTGCCATCGTTCAGTATGGCCAGACTGTTTTCCATTGCGCGCCAGGCGGCACGTCGCCCGGCGGCGTCACCATCAAAACAGAATACAATTTCATCCGTATGGCGCAGCAGTTTTTGCACGTGCGTCCCGGTGGTGGCGGTTCCTAGCGTCGCGACAGCGTACTCAACCCCATGCTGCGCCAGTGCCACCACATCCATATAGCCTTCCACCACAATTACGCGCCCCGCATCCCGGATTGCGCGGCGCGCCTGAAACAGGCCATATAGCTCGTTCCCTTTCTGGAATAGCGGGGTTTCCGGTGAATTCAGGTACTTGGGTTCACCCGCGTCGAGCACGCGGCCGCCAAAGCCGATGACATCCCCTCGTTGCCCGACAATCGGGAACATGATGCGGTCGCGAAACCGGTCATAGCGCTGACCTGCGTCATTAATAATGACCAGCCCGGTTTCCACCAGAGCGGGGTCGGCATAATGGTCGAACATTGCTTCGAGATTTTGCCAGCCAGTTGGGGCGTAACCCAGACCGAAGCGGGCAGCAATTTCGCCTGTCAGGCCACGTTTCTTGAGGTAATCAATTGCGAGCGGTGTTTGTTTGAGTTGCTGGCGATAAAACTGTGCGGCGCGCTGCATGATTTCGACCAGGCTGGCAGCTTGTTTGGCGCGTTCCGGATTGGCGGCAGGTCCCTCGGGTACGCTTAAGCCCAACTGGCCAGCCAGTTCCTTGATCGCCTCCACATAACCCAGCCCGGCGTATTCCATCAAAAAGCCAATGGCAGTGCCGTGTGCCCCACAGCCAAAGCAATGATAAAACTGTTTGGTGGGTGAGACGGTAAATGAAGGGGATTTTTCGTTATGAAACGGACAGCACGCCTGATAATTTGCACCGGCTTTTTTCAGCGGTACACGGCGATCGATCACCTCCACGATATCCACGCGGCTCAATAGCGTCTGGATAAAATCCTGTGGGATCATTTTGTTCGCACGCGGGTAATGACATTAGTAGTTTGTAGTGACGTTATAACGCCGCTACACGGTGGGCAATCAGCCCGCCAGTTTAGCTTTGATCTGGGTAGAAACTTGCGCCATGTCGGCGCGCCCGGCGAGTTGTGTTTTTAGAATTGCCATCACTTTGCCCATGTCCTTGATGCCGGCAGCGCCGGTACTTGTAATGGCCTGGATGATCAGGCTATCAATTTCTCCCGCGGAGGCAGCTTGAGGCATGTAGGCTTGCAATACGCCAATTTCGAATTTTTCAATGTCGGCCAATTCTTGACGTCCGGCAGCTTCAAATTGAGTAATTGAATCCCGACGCTGTTTGAGCATCTTGTCGATCACGGCAATGATTTGCGCATCATCCAGTTCGATACGCTCATCCACTTCGCGTTGTTTGATCGCGGCAAGCAATAACCGAATTGCCCCCAGACGTGCCGTATCCTTGGCACGCATGGCGGTTTTCATGTCCTCGTTGATTTGTGCTTTGAGACTCATAATCATAACGGGCTGTGAAAATGCCCGATGTGATGATTAATACATCTTGGGTGGCAGGGTCTGGCTGCGGATACGTTTGAAGTGACGCTTGACTGCAGCGGCCAGCTTGCGCTTGCGCTCGGCAGTGGGCTTTTCGTAGAACTCGCGTGCGCGTAGTTCGGTCAACAGACCGGTTTTCTCAACTGTGCGCTTGAAACGACGCATGGCAACTTCAAAAGGTTCGTTTTCCTTGACGCGAATGTTCGGCATGAAATCTGGTCTCCAGGGACGGAAAAAACCTCAATTATAACTGAAAAAGCGTTTTTTTCAAGGTATGCATTGTCCTGTCCGTGTGGGGCGACTAAACTGTTGCCCATGCTTATTCTCGGAATCGAATCTTCCTGCGACGAAACCGGTATCGCTCTCTACGATACCGAACGAGGCTTGCTTGCGCACGCATTACATTCCCAGATTGCCATGCACGCCGAATACGGCGGTGTGGTGCCCGAGCTCGCCTCGCGCGATCATATCCGGCGTGCGCTACCGTTGACCCGCCAGGTTCTGGCACTGGCAGGGTGTGAATTGGCTAATATTGACGCGATTGCTTATACCGAAGGCCCCGGTCTGGCTGGTGCACTGCTGGTGGGCGCAGGCATCGCCAATGCGTTGGGCGTGGCACTGGGGGTTCCGGTGCTGGGTGTGCATCATCTCGAGGGGCATTTGCTCTCCGCACTGATTGCCGACACGCCGCCGCAATTTCCGTTTGTGGCACTGCTGGTATCGGGCGGTCATACACAATTGATGCAAGTCGACAACGTGGGGCGTTACTCCACATTGGGCGATACCCTGGATGACGCTGCGGGCGAGGCGTTCGACAAAACCGCACAACTGCTCGGTTTGGGCTATCCGGGCGGAGCGGCGCTATCGGCGCTGGCGCAGACTGGTGACCCTCAGCGTTTCAAGCTGCCACGGCCAATGTTGCATTCGGGCGACCTCAATTTCAGCTTCAGTGGCTTGAAAACAGCTGTGCTTCTTCTCACGCAAAAGCATCCGGATCCCGCCGACCGTGCCGACATCGCTGCTGCGTTTCAGCTTGCCATGGCTGAGGTGCTAACGGCCAAATCGCTGGCGGCGCTCAAACAAACCCGATCCAGGCGGCTGGTGGTAGCTGGTGGCGTGGGTGCAAACCGGCAGTTGCGCGAAGCATTGAACGCAGGTGTCAGCAAACTGGGTGGTACAGTGTTTTTCCCGCGTCTGGAGTTTTGTACCGATAACGGCGCAATGATTGCTTTTGCCGGCGCGATGCGCCTGGTACATGGCGGGCGTGCTGCAGGAGCGTTTACGGTGCGACCACGCTGGGACTTACAGGAAATTCCGGCGCCTTCATAATCTTCCAGGCGCTGTCATAGCTTGAGATGAGGCGCCATGCCGTGCACCCAGCCGAGCAACGGCTTGCCGCCCGGTAGTTGCGCCAGCACTTCAGGGAACAAAACCAGGCCGAACAACAGTGCCAGCACGCAGATCAATAAAAGGGTGGAAAACACGCTCTGCGGGCGTAACACTCCCCAATAGCGCATGGCGAGGAACATCACATCCTTGCGGTGCTCCGACATGCGTCGCCAGCGCAACGCCAGGCGCACCACCAGATACACCGCATAGCCGCCGGTAAGCGAAGCGAATACGATGCGAAACACGCCAAACAAATCGATGCTGCCCGCCACAAAGTGCTGATACAGCCACGACACAAACCCCACCAGGATGGACGCACTGACCGCAATCAGCACATTAAAAAACAGTCGGCGCCGCTCGCGTGACAAATCCTGCTGGCGCTGGATGAAAAAACTGTCCACTTCCAGCTTGAAATATTCCACTTTGTCTTGTACCAGCGCAGAAATTTCGCGTTTGGCCACCGCCATGCGTTCATCCAGTACGGTGCCCAGACGGTCAGCAGCATAATCCACCAGCTCGCGCACATCGTCCTTGGTGAATTGGCGCTGGTTATGCAACTCGGCAGAAATCTTGTCGAGCTTGGCGTCGATTTCCTGGCTGGCGCCCACGACCACGTCGCGTAATTCCGCACCGACGCTGGCGGCGCCTTCCTTGACCACGCTGCCCAGTTTGTCGCCCGCCAGCTCGATACTCTCTTTCGAGACCTGGGTGAGGCTCTCGCGTGCGTAGTTGATTTCTTTTTCAAACCAGGCCATGGCTGTCTCGGTTTATTCGGAAGAGGTGTCCGCCGGTTTGGCGAAGCGCCCTTCTTCACCCGCCAGCAGACGGCGGATATTGGTGCGGTGACGCCAAAAAATCAGCGCGCTGATGATGCACAATGCAACGACTGGTAGGGTGCCGCCGATTAAATACATCCCCAGTATTGGTGCAAGTGTCGCTGCAGTGAGTGCGGACAGTGAGGAGGTTCGGGTGAGTGCAAATACGATGAGCCAGCCGACCAGTGTCGTTAAACCCAGCCAAGGCGAAATCGCGAACAGGATACCCAGCGCGGTAGCCACGCCCTTGCCACCCTTGAAGCCGAAAAATATCGGATATAGGTGTCCGAGAAATACAGCTACCGCAGCGCAGTAGGTTGCAGTAATTTCTACGCCGTATTGGCTGCCAAAATAACGCGCCAGAAATACCGCCAGCCAACCTTTAGCCATGTCCCCAATGAGGGTCAGTGCGGCTGCTGATTTGCGCCCGGTGCGCAGCATGTTGGTTGCACCGGGATTTCCGGAGCCATGCTTGCGCGGGTCAGGCAGGCCGAATAGGCGGCTGACAATAACCGCAAAGGAGAGCGAGCCCATCAGGTAAGCGGGTACAATAAAAAACACAATAAACATCTGTGATTCCGTTCAAGAGATACGTTTTTTGCGTTTGCATTTCTACGCATGGTTTTGTTACTGCTCAAGGATTTTAGAGCCGGTCTCATTATCGGTATTTACGAAAGGAAACGCAAAGTGCATCAACTCAACGGAATTAACCACGAGGGTGATGCCTGGCATGCAACTGTTTCAGGCGCTCGCGTGCGACGTGGGTATAAATTTGCGTGGTCGAAATATCCGCATGACCGAGCAGCATTTGTATCACGCGCAAGTCCGCACCATGGTTAAGCAGATGCGTGGCGAAGGCATGACGCAAGACATGGGGAGAGGGCAGGCGCGCCAGCCCGGCCTGTAGCGCGCGGCGCTTGATCAGATACCAGAACGCCTGGCGCGTCATGGCCGCACCGCGCTGGGTGACAAACAGTGCATCGCTGATCGTCGTTCCCAGTATCAACTGGCGTGCGTCCGACAGATAACGTGAAAGCCAGAGCAGCGATTCTTCACCCAGCGGTACCATGCGCTCCTTGCCTCCTTTTCCCATGACACTTAGTACACCCATGTCCAGGCTTACATTGACTACCCGCAGTGTCACCAGTTCGGAGACGCGCAGGCCGCTAGCGTAAAGGGTTTCCAGCATGGCTTTGTCGCGCAGCCCAAGCGGCTCTGTGGTATCGGGTGTGTTTAAAAGCCTCTCCACATCGGCTTCCGACAAACTCTTGGGCAGTGAGCGCGGCAGCTTGGGAGTGTCAATTTTTAGTGTCGGGTCCAGCGCGATGCGACCATCGCGTAGTGCCAGCCGATAAAAACGTTTTAGGGCGGAGAGCAGACGTGCCGTACTGCGTGGACTGGTTTTACGCGAAAAACGGTATTGCAGATAGGCTTCGATATCCGCCTGATTTACGTCCAGCAACAGCGTGCTGCGTATTGCTTCCAGCCACGCCGAGAACTGGGTCAGGTCGCGCCGATAGCTCTGCAAAGTGTTGGGAGAAAGTCCGTCTTCCAGCCACAACAGGTCGCAAAAGCTATCAAGTACCTGCTGCGATACGGGATTCATGGTTGAGGAGCCAGTCCTTGTAAGTGAGCGGCGCGCCATTTGTGGCGTGCATGAAACCGCCGGGCCCGTTCGCCGCCACCACGCGGTGACAGGGGATAATAATGGGCAGCCGATTGGCACCGCAGGCCTGACCCACGGCGCGCGGGCTTGAACCCAGCAAGCGCGCAAGCTGCCCGTAAGTAGTGGTTTGGCCGGGCGGTATCGTAGTCAGCGCATGCCATACTTTGGTTTGATGCGCCGTGCCGAAGATTGCAAGTGGCAAGTCAAAGCTGCTCTCTGGGGCATCAAAATAACGATTCAATGCAGCGGTGACACGGCGTGCCAGCGGTGTGACAGGAGCCTGCACAGGGTAATCCGCAGGTAAAAAATCAATGCCGTGAAGTTCGCCCTGGGTCAGTAATATGCCGACACAGCCGAATGGAGTGGGTAGCACGGCCTGGTAATGAGATTGAATGGTGCTGCTTTTCATGATCGGATTTTAGCGCCAAATCACCTACCACAAACAAAAAATGGCAAGTCGCATGACTTGCCATTTTTTTGCAACAGCGCAGCGTTGCTTAAGCCGTGGCTTGTGACTTGCGCTTGCTGGTCGGCAGCTTTTCCCTGATACGCGCGGATTTTCCGGAACGCTCACGCAGGTAGTAAAGCTTGGCGCGGCGTACATCGCCACGGCGCTTGACTTCAATCGCAGCGACTAGTGGTGAGTAGGTCTGGAAGGTACGCTCCACGCCTTCACCAGCGGAAATTTTGCGCACAATGAAAGAGGAGTTGAGGCCGCGATTGCGCTTGGCAATAACAATGCCTTCATAAGCCTGCAGACGCTCGCGCGTGCCTTCCTTCACTTTGACCTGCACCACGACGGTGTCGCCGGGTGCGAAATCAGGAATGGTCTTGCCCAGACGGGCGATTTCTTCTTGTTCCAGTTGCTGGATCAGGTTCATTGCGTTTCTCCTAGTCAAAAAAAGTTTGAGCCTTGGGCTCATCCGGGTGGAGCAGGCCGCCGCCTGACACACGGGTTTCTTATTGCGTACTGTTGCCAGTCGCTTGCGCTTCCTGCCTGAATTCTTCAAGCAGAGAAATCTCGGTGGGGTTCATACCCCGTTGTTCCAGCAAATCCGGGCGTAGCTGCCAGGTTGCACCCAGTGCCTGTTTCAGGCGCCAGCGCGCGATATGGGCATGATTACCGCCCATCAATACTGTTGGTACCGGCGTGTCCCGATATACTTCGGGGCGGGTATAGTGTGGACAATCCAGCAGGCCGTCGACAAACGAATCCTGAATCGCTGATTCCGCATCCCCCAGCACGCCAGGCAGTTGCCGCACCACACTATCGATCACTACCATTGCTGCCAGTTCACCGCCAGACAGCACATAATCACCGATGGAAACCGATTCGTGCACCCGGCTATCCAGTAATCGCTGGTCTATGCCCTCATAACGTCCGGCCAGTAAAATCAGGCCGGGACGTGCTGCCAATTCCATGACCAATGCATGATTCAGCGTGCGCCCCTGCGGTGACAAATACATCACTTGGGGTGTTGTCACACCGGTTTCACGCTGGCGCGCTTCAGCGGCATCGAGTGCCGCATCCAGCGGTGCAGCCAGCATGACCATGCCTGGGCCGCCGCCATAAGGGCGATCATCCACACTGCGGTAGTTGTCTTCGGTGAAATCTCGAGGATTCCATAGATGCAAACTAGCCTGTCCGCGCACAAAAGCGCGACTGCTGATGCCAAACTCGCTCAGCGCAGCAAACATCGGCGGGAACAACGTCACCACGTCAATCTGCAGTGCCATCAGTAGTCGGCTTCCCAATCTACTTGCAGCGTGCCGGCCGCGAGGTCGACCGTTTTCACAATCTGGCCGACAAACGGTATCAATCGTTCGCGCTCACCGCTGATCACCAGCACGTCATGTGCGCCGGACTCCAGCAATTCCTTGACCTTGCCGAACGCGACGCCGTGGGTGTTAATTACATCCAGGCCAATCAAATCCGACCAGTAATATTCATTTTCCGGTGCGGGGGGCAGCGTTTCGCGGGGTATGGCGATTTCACTGCCTTTTAGCGCTAATGCGGCATCACGGTCAGCGATGCCTTCCAGTTCGGCAACCAGCGTGTTGGTGTGCATGCGCGCATTTAAAATACGAACCGCGCGCCAGTTGCCAGCACGCCCAATCTGCCATTCCGGGTAATCTGCGAGTGTATCTACCGACTCGCTGAAGCTCAGAATCTTGACCCAGCCCTTGATGCCGTAGGGCGCTGCAATGCGCCCCATCACCACCAGATTATCCAGCGACTTTGGCGCTTTCACGTTTGACCAGCTTGGCAACGGCTTCGGACACTTGCGCGCCCTGAGACTGCCAATGAGTCACGCGATCCAGGCTCAGACGCAGAGCTTCGGTGCCTTCTTTGGCTACCGGATTGTAGAAACCGACGCGCTCGATAAAGCGCCCATCGCGGCGATTGCGCGAATCGGCCACTACTACGTTATAAAAGGGGCGGTTTTTGGCGCCGCCGCGGGCAAGACGAATAATAACCATCGTGAGTGCCTAACCAATTGAAATTAAAAAGAGCGTGATTATACGAGGAAAATTGCGGTGCTGACAAGCGGTGTCTGCAAGTGCTACATTCCCGGCATCATGCCTTTCATTCCGCGCATCATTTTAGAAAGGCCGCCTTTGGACATCATTTTCATCATTTTCTGTGCTTGTTCGAACTGCTTGAGCAGGCGATTGATCTCCTGGACCTGAACGCCTGCACCAGCGGCGATGCGACGTTTGCGTGAAGCCTTGAGTAGCTCGGGTTTGCGGCGCTCGGTCGGAGTCATGGAATTGATGATGCCCTCGACGCGGTTCATGGCTTTTTCGTCGGCGCCAGCCGGAAGTGCCGCGGCTGCAGCGCCAGGCAGTTTGTCCATCATCGCCGAGAGGCCACCCATTTTACGCATCTGGGTGATTTGTGCCTTGAAGTCTTCGAGGTCAAAATTTTTGCCGGATTTAACTTTATCGGCAAGCTTTTTGGCTTCGGCATGATCGACGCCACGCTGGGCTTCCTCAATCAGCGAGAGCACGTCGCCCATGCCCAGCACGCGCGAAGCCATGCGCTCCGGGTGGAAGGCTTCCAGCCCGGTAAGTTTTTCGCCGACACCTACAAATTTGATTGGCTTGCCGGTAATGTGGCGCACCGACAGCGCTGCGCCGCCGCGTGAATCGCCGTCCAGCTTGGTAAGGATGATACCGGTGAGCGGCAACGTGTCGTTGAAGGCGCGCGCGGTGTTGACAGCGTCCTGACCTTGCATGGCATCCACCACGAACAGGGTTTCGATGGGCTTCACGGCGTCATGCAATGCGCGGATTTCGTCCATCATGGCCTGGTCGATGCCGAGTCGTCCGGCGGTGTCGACGATGAGCACATCGTGAAAATGCTTTTTGGCGTAATCGTGCGCGGCTAACGCGATGTCGACTGGTTTTTGTGTTCCGCTGGAAGGGAAGCAATCCACATCGAGCTGTCCGGCCAGTGTTTTAAGTTGCTCGATGGCGGCGGGGCGATAGACGTCACAGCTCACCAGCAGAACCTTTTTCTTCATCTGCTCCTTGAGCAGCTTGGCCAGTTTGCCGCTGCTGGTGGTTTTGCCTGAGCCTTGCAGTCCCGCCATCAGGATGACGGCTGGTGGAGTGGTGGCCAGGTTAAGTGCCGCATTATGTTCGCCCATGAGGCGGGTCAGCTCATCGTGCACCACACCAATCAGAGCCTGGCCGGGGGTCAGACTTTGCAGTACTTCCACTCCCACTGCTTTTTCCCTGACTCGGGCGATAAAATCCTTGACTACAGGCAACGCGACGTCGGCTTCCAGCAGAGCCATACGCACTTCGCGCAGCGTATCCTGGATGTTGGTTTCGGTGAGCCGGGCTTGGCCGCGCAGGTTTTTGATGACAGAAGATAGGCGGGAGGTCAGATTATCAAGCATGGGGTGTGTTCCGGTGGCGGTCAAAAAGCGGCGCTGTTAGTGTAGACTAATGGTGTTTTTTCTATTCTAACCCAGATGAACCTTGACTTGTTCTATCCACTGGTCAGCTTGTTATACGCCTTGGTTGGTTGGCATTTTTGGCGTACCCGCTGGCACACTACGCAACCCGGCGCAGTATGGGAGAAAATGCTACCCCTGCCCGCGCTGGTATTGCATTTTCTGCTGTTGGTCGACACCGTGTCGAATCCGGCCGGGCTCAATCTGGGTGTGGGCAATGCGCTGTCTGCCATCATCTGGCTGGCGGTACTGATTTATTGGTTGGGTAGTTTCCGTTACCGTCTTGAGGTTTTGTTGGCCCCATTGGCGGCGCTGGCGGCAGTAGCAGTCCTTACCCCGCTTGTATTACCCACTACACATGTATTGGGCAATACAGAATTGCTGGCGTTTCGGGTACATCTGATCATTGCCTTGTTGGCGTACAGCCTGTTCACTATTGCAGCGCTTCATGCCGCATTGATGGCCATGGTGGAAAAGCGTTTACACAACGTCAACCAGCCGGGGGTGGTCGCCAATCTACCGCCTTTGCTAACGCTGGAGAGTCTTCTGTTTCGCATTATCGGCGTGGGTTTTGTATTGCTGACCTTGACTCTGGCAAGCGGGATGATGTTTTCTGAAGAGCTTTTTCATGAGCCGATGCAGTTCAATCACAAAACCATATTTGCCATCTTGTCATGGGTGGTATTTGCTGCGCTGTTGAGTGGCCGCCGACTGTGGGGCTGGCGTGGACGCATAGCCATCCGATGGACGCTGGCAGGGTTTGTGATGCTGGTGCTGGCCTATATTGGCAGCAAGTTTGTGCTGGAAATCCTGTTGCATCGTTGATTTGCCCTGACTTGACAGGCGCCGCCCAGCCTCTAAACTTGACTCAATTCTTTATTCTGATTCATATCTCGCTTGAACGACATACCAATTAGTGCGCTCTTGGCAGCGCTGGTAGTCCTGCTGCTTATCTCAGCATTTTTCTCCTCTTCCGAGACTAGTATGATGGCGATCAATCGCTATCGGCTGCGCCACCTGGCTAAACATGGGCACCGTGGTGCCAGGCGCACAACCCGCTTGCTGGCCAATACCGACAAGCTGCTGGGCGTGATTTTACTCGGCAATAATTTGATCAATGCAGCCGCTGCTACGCTGGTCACGGTGATTACCATCCGCGTATTTGGTCAGGGTGAACTGGCGCTGGGCATGGCGACACTGGCGGTGACCTTTGTCATCCTGGTATTCAGCGAAGTAACGCCCAAGGTGATCGGCGCGACCTATCCGGAAAAAATCGCCTTTGCCGCCAGTTTCGTGCTGACACCGCTGCTCAAGTTTGCCTATCCGGTGGTGTGGTTTATCAATCTGTTTGTACAGGGTTTGTTGCGTTTACTGAGATTGCGTCCGGTCGGGGAAAGTCAGGACAGTGTTCTGGGTATTGAAGAGCTGCGTACCTTGGTGCTGGAATCGGGGAAGCTGTTACCTTCTGCCCATCGCGGCATATTGCTTAATCTGCTGGATCTGGAAGAAATCACCGTGGACGATGTGATGACCCCGCGTAGCCAGATGGAGGCGATCGATATGGAGGCCGACGCTGATACCCTATTACGCCAGCTGTCTACCAGCCATCATACCCGGTTGCCGTTGTATCACGGGCATCTGGACGATATTGCCGGTATGTTGCATGTGCGCGATGCAGCGTATCACATGCGCAGCGGAGAGCTCGACGCGGAGGCATTGATACAGAGCCGTCAAGAGGCATATTTCATTCCTTCCGGCACGCCTTTATTTACACAGTTGCGGCATTTTCAGGAAAACCAGCGTCGTGTCGGGCTGGTGGTGGACGAATACGGTGAGTTGATGGGATTGGTTACATTGGAAGACATCCTCGAAGAGATTGTCGGCGAGTTCACTACACAGGCACCCGCGCAATTGTCCGGCTTTATCACTCAGCCGGACGGGAGTTGGCTGGTGGAAGGAGCCAGCCTGGTCCGTAGCATCAATCGCAAGCTGGGGCTGCACCTGCCATTGGAAGGACCGAAAACCCTGAACGGCTTGGTGCTGGAGCATCTGGAGGACATCCCCGAGCCGGGTACGACTCTTAAGATTGGCAGCTACGCTGTTGAAATTGTCCAGGTACAGGAACGTGCAGTCAAAGTGGCGCGCATCTTCCCGATTGCTGGCAACGTGGATACGGTAAATAGCTAGTCGATAATCTTTACAAATCAGGGTTGGCAGCGCACTATTTGGCAAACTGCATTAACTTATTTTGTCCTTTATCGAGATATTTAAAGTATGGCAGCTACCATAGCAAATTCCGGTTTGACTGGTTTGGCGCGTGCGCTGGTCCAAGAAAAATGGCTCTCTGAGTCTGAGGCAGAGGCATTGGCCAAGCAGGCGGCAAGTTCGGGAGAAGGATTCATTTCTCAGGTGATTAGCGTCAAAAAAATCAAACCAGTGCAAATTGCTGAATTTGCGGCTGCACAATTCGGTTTCCCGTATTTTGATCTATTGGCGCTTGATCCCGAGTTGTTACCGAAAAGCTTGCTGGATCCCAAGCTGGCGCAAAAACGCCGGGTACTGGCTCTTTATCAACGCGGTAACCGCCTCTCGGTTGCGGTGTCCGATCCCACTAATCTGCAGGCTATAGATGAAGTCAAGTTTCAGACTAATCTCGGTGTAGATATTGTAGTGGTGGAGGATGACAAACTCGGCAAGCTTATCGAACAGCTCAGCGAGGGAAGCGCCAGCGTACTGGATAATCTCGATAGCGAAGATATCGATCTGGAGTTTACCGACGACGAAGCGCTGGCCAAAGTGGATGATGCGGCCAGTATGGATATCGACGATGCTCCTATCGTCCGTTACCTGCAAAAAATCCTGCTGGACGCGATCAATACCGGTGTATCTGATATCCACTTTGAGCCGTTCGAGAAATTTTATCGTATCCGATACCGTCTTGATGGGCAGTTGTATGAAGTAGCCCAGCCGCCGATTGCTATCAAGGAGAAAATATCTTCGCGTATCAAAGTGATCTCGAAGCTGGATATTGCCGAAAAGCGCGTACCGCAGGACGGGCGCATGAAGCTGGTACTCTCCAAGAACCGCGCCATTGATTTTCGGGTGAGTTCACTGCCCACGCTGTATGGCGAAAAAATCGTGATGCGTATTCTTGACCCGGCCAGTGCGCAGCTCGGTATTGATGCGCTGGGCTACGACCCGGATCAAAGAGAGTTATTGCTCAACGCCGTACAACGCCCTTATGGCATGGTGCTGGTAACCGGCCCCACCGGTAGCGGTAAAACCGTATCGTTGTACACCTGCCTGAATATTCTCAACAAGCCTGGGGTTAATATCTCTACGGCTGAGGATCCGGCCGAAATAAATTTGCCAGGTATCAATCAGGTTAACGTCAATGACAAGGCTGGACTGAGCTTCTCGGTGGCGCTGCGTGCTTTTCTGCGCCAGGATCCGGACGTCATCATGGTGGGCGAGATTCGCGATCTGGAGACCGCGGATATTTCCATCAAGGCTGCGCAAACGGGGCATATGGTGTTGTCGACCTTGCATACCAATGATGCGCCCACCACGCTCACTCGATTGATGAACATGGGTGTGGCGCCATTCAATATTGCCTCCAGTGTGATCTTGATTACCGCTCAGCGCCTGGCGCGGCGACTTTGCAGCTGCAAGCAGCCGGCGACTATTCCCAAGGAAGCATTGTTGCGCGCCGGTTTTAAGGAAGAAGACCTGGACGGGAGCTGGCAGCCCTATCATGCTGTCGGATGCGACTTGTGCAAAAATACCGGCTATAAAGGCCGGGTAGGCATCTATCAGGTCATGCCGATTACTGATGAGATGACCCGCATCATTATGAAGAACGGTAATGCTATCGATATTGCCGATCAGGCGCGGCGTGAGGGAGTCCGCGATTTGCGTCAGGCCGGGCTGCTCAAGGTCAAGGCCGGTATGACTTCGTTGGAAGAAGTTGAAGCAGTCACCAATGAATAGATAAATAAAGTTAGGCCATAACCGGTCGTTAAAGACTAAACCTGGATATTTCATAATATTTGGCGCGTCTTCACTTGAAGTGAAAACCTTATTCAGAAATGGTGCATGAATCTTTGATCCATTAATGAATGCATAAGGCTTCATACTTTAAACGGTTCGCGCGAAATTAATGGCATATCCAGATATCAATCCGAATTTATCTCTAGCTGGTACGCGGAGTCCGATATGGCAGTAGCAAAAACAACAGCGACGCTCAAAAAAGAAGTTCCTTTCGTGTGGGAGGGCGTGGACAAGAAGGGTAAAAAAGTCAAGGGCGAAATGAATGCTGGCGGCGAGGCCGTAGTGAATGCAACCCTGCGCCGCCAGGGCATTTCTGTTACCAAGGTTAAAAAACGGAGTGGCTTCGGGCGGGGCAAAAAAATTACCGAAAAAGATGTGGCATTGTTCACGCGGCAGCTTGCCACGATGATGAAATCGGGCGTGCCACTGCTGCAATCATTTGATATTGTGTCACGCGGTCATGCCAATCCATCCGTACAAAAACTCCTGATCGACATTAAAAGCAGTATTGAAACCGGTAGCAGCATGAGCCAGGCATTCGCCAAACATCCTTTGTATTTTGACCAGCTTTATATCAACTTGGTGAATGCGGGTGAGCAGGCGGGCATTCTGGATGCCGTGCTCGACCGTTTGGCTACGTACAAAGAAAAAATCATCGCTATCAAAGGCAAGATCAAGTCCGCGCTGTTTTATCCAACGGCAGTGCTGGTAGTGGCGTTCGTCATCACGGCTGTGATTATGCTGTTTGTGGTTCCTGCGTTTAAAGAGTTGTTCAGCAGTTTTGGCGCCGATCTGCCAGCACCCACGCTGGTCTTGATGGGCATCTCTGATTTTTTTGTGTCCTACTGGTGGTTGATATTTAGTGTAATAGGTGGCGGATTCTGGTTCTTTTTCTATACATGGAAACGTTCCAAAAAAATGCAGGCCGTGATGGATCGAACCATGCTCAAACTACCCATTTTCGGTCCGTTGATTGAGAAAGCGGCTATTGCTCGCTGGACGCGTACCTTGTCCACCATGTTTGCAGCAGGCGTGCCACTTGTCGAGGCATTGACATCGGTAGCGGGCGCAGCGGGTAATCATGTGTTTTATGAAGCGACGCAAAAGATCCGGGCCGAAGTAACTACCGGTACCAGCCTGACCGTGGCCATGCAGAACAGTGGTATTTTTCCCAACATGGTGCAGCAGATGGTATCTATTGGTGAAGAATCAGGTGCGCTCGATTCAATGCTGAGCAAGGTGGCGGATTTCTTCGAGCGTGAAGTTGACGATGCGGTAGAGTCCCTCTCCAGCCTGATGGAGCCGATCATCATGGTAGTGTTGGGTACGCTGATTGGCGGTATGGTAATCGCCATGTATTTGCCTATTTTCAAAATGGGCAGCGTGGTCGGTTAATCCCGGGCTTCGCCACTTCAGGAGCCGATGGCTATGCCCTTGTCCTTTGCTGCGCTGCTGAGCGCAGACCCGCAGCTGTTTGCCATCCTCTGTGGCGGTTTTGGCCTGTTGATCGGCAGCTTTCTGAATGTCGTCATCCATCGCCTGCCAAAAATCATGGAACACGACTGGGGCGCCCAGTGCGCTGCGCTGAGAGGGGAAGATGCGTCGTCAGCGGCTCCGTATAATCTGATGGTGCCGCGCTCCGCCTGCCCTAGTTGCGGCCACCTGATTGGGGCTCTGGAAAACATTCCGGTGCTGAGTTATGCCTGGTTGCGCGGAAAGTGCGCTGGTTGTGGCGCGCCTATCAGTCTGCGTTACCCGTTGGTAGAAGCGCTTACTGGGCTGCTTTCTGCATTTACAGCCTGGCATTTCGGTTTTGGCTGGGCTGCAGCAGGTGCTTTGCTTTTGGTATGGATGCTGATCGCGCTGACCTTTATTGATTTCGATACCCAGCTTTTGCCGGACGACATTACGTTGCCTCTGTTGTGGCTGGGACTGCTGTTCAACCTCGGTGGCGTATTTGTGCCGCTGGATCAAGCAGTCGTCGGAGTCGTCATGGGCTATATGGTGCTGTGGAGCATTTATTGGCTATTCAAGCTGATCACTGGTAAAGAGGGCATGGGTTATGGCGATTTCAAATTGCTTGCCGCTATCGGTGCCTGGCTGGGTTGGAAGATGCTGCCTTTGGTTATTCTGTTGTCCTCCTTTATTGGTGCTCTGGTTGGCATTGTGCTGATTGTACTGGCGCAACGTGGGCGTTCGGTGCCGATTCCGTTTGGACCTTATCTGGCGGGCGGTGGACTCGTTGCTCTGTTTTGGGGCGCACCCATCTTACAGGCCTACCTGGCCGGGTTTTAAGCATGGCTTTGTGTGTGGGATTGACCGGCGGCATCGGGTCCGGCAAAACCAGCGTGAGTCGAATTTTCGCTGAACTTGGCGCTGGTGTGGTGGATACCGATGAGATTTCGCATACGTTGACCGCCCCTGCGGGGGTAGCAATAGAGGCGATCAGGCTTGCATTCGGTGACGAATATATTGCGTCCGACGGTGCTCTCGATCGTGCCGCGATGCGCGCGCTGATTTTCTCCGACCGTACGGCTAAAGCACGTCTTGAAGCAATTCTCCACCCCATGATTCGCTCACGTGCCTTGCTGGCCACGCTGCAATCAGATGCGCCGTATACAATGCTGGCGGTGCCATTACTGCTGGAAACGGGCAGCTATAAGGAAGTGGTCAAGCGGGTGCTGGTGGTGGATAGTGACGAGCAATTGCAAATTGCGCGTACCATGCAGCGCGCATCCCTGAGCGAGGAACAAGTGCGAGCTATCATGGCCAATCAGGTGTCACGCAAGGTGCGCCTGGCAAGGGCGGACGATGTTATCGTCAATAATGGTGGTCTGGATGATTTACGTCGGCAAGTGCAGACGCTGCATCAAGTCTATCTTGCACTGGCGAAAAGTTGAGCATACATCTCATCTTTCGCCTGAATAGTGTTTGCCAACTCGATCTTTATCAGTCAGAATTGACTTAGAAAACACTACAATGACACGGGTTGGTGTGTACTAACTAACCCCTCAAAACTTAGAGGCGTGCTGGTTGTGATTCTTTCCATCCTTCCTTTTTATTTTTTCCGGATGCAGCGGTGATTTGTTACGAATATCCTCTGAGCGAGCGAGTACGTACCCTACTGCGGCTGGAGGATATGTTCGACAAGGTGCGCTACTTTGCCATCCAGGAAGACGGTCGCCAACACCACGCGGCACTGCTGGCATTGTTTGAAATTCTCGAAGTAGCTAGTCGCGCCGACCTCAAATCCGATCTGCTCCAGGAACTCGAACGTCAGCGTCATGGACTGGAGTTATTACGCAGCAATCCAGCAATTTCCGAGCAACGACTAAACCAAGTGCTGGACGAGATTGCCTGCTGCATTGCTGATATTCATGCAATTCCAGGCAAACTGGGTCAGCATCTGCGCGATAACGAATGGTTGATGGCGATCAAGCAGCGCACCAATATCCCCGGAGGAGCCTGCGAGTTCGATTTGCCAGCGTATCATTACTGGCTGCATCTGCCTGTAATGCGACGACAGGAAGAAATCGGTGAGTGGCTTACCCCGATGCTGCCAATTTATGACGGTTTGAGTGTCGTGCTCAAATTGTTACGCGAGAGCGGAAAACCCACACATCACATTGCCTTTGGGGGTGCTTTTCAGCAAATGCTGGCGGGTAAGAGCGCACAAATGTTGCGTATCAATCTGCGCCGCGAACTGCCTTGTGCTCCCGAAATCAGCGCCAATAAATATGCGCTCAATATTCGCTTCATGTCGCTCGGAAAAGGTCGCCCCCGTTTGTGCGAAAGCGATGTCGAGTTCGAGCTGACTTTTTGTAATCTGTAGGGCTGTTTCCTACCGTCTCACGGCGTATCATAAACACCCTTCAAAGCCCCGCCAGTGCGGGGTTTTTTGTTTCTTGCCGTGTCATGCGCTATCATCGCATCAGGGGTATTGTGTGTAGCT
>JANMKH010000044.1:0-3491 GCA_031371965.1 Sulfuriferula sp. | reverse complement strand
GCGCCGCAGATAGAGCAGCGGCACAGCGTTGACCGCCGCTTCGGCAAACAGGCCATAGCCGGGCTTGCCCAGCACTGCATCGCATGAGGCGAGCAAGTCGGTGAAGGCCATGCCCAGCGGCTCGAAGGCGTGGGCGTCGGCATGCTGCACACGCCAGTCCTGCTGCACCAGCCATGTCACCCCGGGCAGGCGCGGCCAGGTTTCCATCGGCGGCTTGAAATGCATGCCACCCATATTCACCAGCACCAGTTTTTCGCCTGAATTCAGCCCCAGTTGCCTGTTGATATGCGCCCGTCGCGATTGCCCATATTGGGCCACCGGGCCCACAGCGACACGGTTCGGCAGGTCATGCATGGGCATGGCGGGTTCGAGCCGGATGAAGCGCTCCGCCCCGGCGTAGGCCGCGCGCATCTCGCCCAGTATTTCAGCGGCTTCGGGACGCCCGCCGCAGTAATGCGCATAGATGTCCGCCCAATTGAGCGAGCACAGCCCGGCAGCAGGGATGCCTGCGCGTTTGGCCGCTGCCAGCGGCAGGTAGGCGACGTTGGCGAGCACCACGTCGGGCGCGGCATGGCGCAACAGCGCGGTGTAATCCGCCACATGCCGTGTCCAGTCGCGATGAAATGCCTGATAGCTGCGCGCGCTGGCGTCTGCGTCCACTTCCACCGCACTGACCATCGCCATGGTAACGTCGCTGGCAGACTGGATGTGGATAAAGGGCACGCGTATGCGGCGCTCGATGACCTCACGCGGCGCGGCGCATTTCACCGTCAGCCGCAGATCGAGGTGCTGTATCGCGCAAGCGTTGATGACCTCAGCGGCCTGCGCTAAATGGCCGTAGCCGTGGAAGGAAATATCGAACCAAAGATGCATGAAATGTTCAGGGTGCGTTGGGGTAGTGCGTAATTTTATCCGGGAAAACGCACCTCGACCCGCAGCCCCGCACCTTCCGGGTTATCGGTAAGCACCACCACCGCACCGTGTTGTTCAGCAATGTTTTGCACAATCGCCAGCCCCAGCCCGCTGCCGGTCACACCGCTGCCTTCGCGCCGGTAAAAGCGGTCGAACACGCGTTCGCGCTCTTCAATGGGTATGCCCGGCCCGTTATCCAGCACGCTGAGCACAGGCTGGCCGGTCACCCGCTGCACATTCACATCCACCCGCCCGCCCGGCGGCGTGTAACGGATGGCGTTGTCGACCAGATTGCCGAGCAGGATGCGCAAGCTGTCGGCATCTCCCTGCACGCTCTCCTCTCCGGCATCTGCAGCCACGCCCAGATCAATATTGCGGCGCTCCGCCAGCGGGCTGCGGTCGGCAACCACTTGCCGGGCAAGTTCAGCCAGATTCACCGTTGCGAACTTGCGCGTCGCCATGCGCGGTTCCTGGCGTGCCAATGTGAGCAGTTGGGCGACCAGATGGGTGGCGCGATCCAGACGTTCGTGCAATTTGGCGATGGCGGCCGTGCGCGCAGCCGGGGTGTTGGCACGTTCGGCCAATTGCAGTTGCAGCTTTAACGCAGCGAGTGGGGTACGCAGTTCATGCGCCGCATCTGCGACAAATGCGCGCTGCGTGGCAAGTGCCTCATCCAGGCGTTCCAGCAGATTATTCAAGGCGTCCACCAAGGGGCGTATTTCTGGTGGGAGATTGTCGTTTGGCAACGTCTGCATGGCATCGGGACTACGTCGCCGCAACGCATCGGCGACACGCTGTAGCGGCGCCAGACTCCGCCCCACCGCCCCCCATATCAGCAGTGCCAGCGCCGGAATCAAAATGGCAAACGGCAACAGCGAGCGCGCAGCCAGCCCGGCGGCCAGTTCCTGGCGCACAGAAGTAGGCTGCGCTACCTGGATAATATGGTCATGCCGTGTAATCGCGTAAACGCGCCACTGCTCATCCCTGGTCGTCACCGTATGAAACCCGTTGGGCAAATAGCGCGGCAATGCCAGCGCCCGATTGGATGCATACAGCGGCTGTCCGTTGCGGTCCCACACTTGCATCACGATATCCTGATCTTCCTCCGGGTCCGGGCCCCATATTGGTGGCGTGGGTAAGGTGAGTTGCGCGGGCAGTGAAGCAGCCATCTGCTTGAGCTGATAATCAAACAACTCATTGGCTTCCTCATGTACCTGCAGATACAGCACTGCTCCGGCCAGCAGCGAGCTGACCAGCATCCCGCCCAATAACCAGATCAGCAACTGCTGGCGTAATGACCTCATGCCGAGTTGGCCACTTTGTAGCCGACGCCGCGCACGTTGCGGATGAAATCGGCGCCGAGTTTTTTGCGCAGGCGGTGGATATACACCTCCACCGCGTTGCTCTCGATTTCCTCATTCCATCCGTAGAGTTTTTCCTCCAGTTGCGCCAGCGACAACACCCGCCCGGGTGGGTCGAGCAATGCCTGCAACAGCGCAAATTCGCGCGCCGATAAGGTCAGTGGCTGACCCTGAAAGCTGGCCTCATGACTGGCCGGGTCGAGCGTGAGTCCAGCATGGCTGATGCCCGGCTGGGCGCGCCCCGCGTGACGACGCAACAAGGCACGCACGCGCGCGAACAATTCGTCCAGATCGAACGGCTTGACCAGGTAATCGTCCGCGCCTGCGTCCAGCCCCTTGACCCGATCCGGGGTGGCATCGCGCGCGGTGAGAATCAAAACCGGCGCTTCGCCGCCGCGCTTGCGGTAATCCGCCAGCACCTCCAGTCCCTGTTTTTTCGGCAGCCCCAGATCCAGCAGCACCAGGTCGTATACCTGATTGCCCAGCGCCAGTTCTGCCCCGCGCCCGTCGCGCACCCAGTCCACGGCGTAGTTTTCGCCGTGCAGCCCCTCCTCGACGCTTTCGCCGATCATAGTGTCATCTTCCACCAGCAGTATTCTCATTGATTTTCTCCCGGCCTTTGCATCCTCGCACTTTGCCCGGTTCATCCCATAGTCGCAAACCGCAAATGACCAGCGCAAAAACCCCGCCAAGGGGCGGGGCAGAGCAGGCCGCGTTTATTTAGTCGGGGTTAGGGCCTTCTTCCTTGTTTTCCAGCACCTTGCCGGATTGCGCATCCACGCCGACCTCGTGGGTGACTTTACCCTGGCGGATATCGAACGAATAGCGCAAACCACTGCCGCCATTTTCCTTTTCCAGCTCCTCGTCAGTGATTTTGCCGGGGTGGGCCTTGAGGGCAATGACGCGTGCCTCGGTGATGGTGACCTTGGCGTCGTGAGCCAATTTTTCGCCTGTATAAGCCTGAGCGGAAACGACGCCGCCTAACAGCGCGGCGGCTATTACAATGGAAACGAAGTGAGGACTACGAACGCTTTTAAATGCATGCTTACTCATGATATTGCTCCTGATCCAGTCAATGCGGCCAGGCGAAATTGCCTTACCGAGATTGCATTCTGAACCGGGCAACTTAAGGCAGACTTAACGCTCAACCTTGTTAGCCCTGCGAGCAGCTTGATTTGATCGAAATACACTGTCGCACTCCCCCACCCTATCTGTGTG